>DASTHP010000072.1:0-6959 GCA_035718125.1 Burkholderiales bacterium
CACCTAGTCGCGCCCATGGAAATCCGAGCGCAGCGCGCAGGCGCTGCTGCAGCCGCTACTCTGACTTGATCCCGGCGGCCTTGACGACCGCGGGCCAGCGCTTCAGCTCGCCCTTGATGAAAGCGTCGAACTGCTGCGGCGCGCCGCCGACGATCTCCGCGGCCTGCGCCTGCGTGATCGCAGTGCGCACCGAGGGCACCTGCAGGATCTGGTTGAAGATGCCGTTGATGCGGGTCACGAGCGCGGGGTCCATGCCCGCCGGCCCGACGATGCCGTGCCAGACGCTGACGTCGAAGCCCGGGATGGTCTGTCCGGCCGGCGGTACGTCCGGCAATTGCGACATCGGCCGCATCGAGGCCCCGGCCAGCGCGCGGATCTTGCCTTCCTTGATCTGCCCGAGCGACGTGGAGACGGTGATGATCGCGGTGTCCGCATCGCCGCGCAGGAGCGAGAGCAGCATCTCGGAACCCGACTTGTAGCTCACGTTCACCTGGTCGATGCCCGCCTGGCTGTTGAGATAGGCCATGAACAGGTGCGTCCAATTGCCAATCCCCGCCGAGGCGTAATTGAACTTGCCCGGCTGCTGCTTGGCCGCCGCCACGTATTCGGCCAGCGTCTTGTAGGGCAGCGTAGGGCGGATGAGGATCACCGCCGGGAGGTTGACCGCGTGGATGATGGGCGTGAAGGCGGTGTGCGGATCGTAGGGCAGCTTCAGGAGCGTGTGCGAGACCGCATTGGGGCCGACTTCGGCGAGGAACAGCGTGTAGCCGTCCGGCTTTTCGCGCGCCACGGCCGCCGCCGCGATGGTGCCGCCGGCGCCGGTGCGGTTCTCCACGACAAGAGCCTGTCCGTTGGCGAACTGCGCGAATCCGCTCGAGAGGTTGCGCGACAGCGTGTCGGCCGCGCCGCCCGCGCCCACCGGTACCAGCAGTCGGACCGGGCGCTCGGGCCATTGCGCGGCCGTCTGCGAGGATGCGGGAACAGCAGCGAAGGCAGCGATCGCAAAGGCCGCGATTGCGGCGACACGACCGGTGCATTGACGCGGGGTCAAGCGGGCGAACGGCATCAGATGATCCTCCGAAGCGGATAGTGACAAGGGGTGGCGGGTTTGGCGGCTCGTGGCAGCAAGAGTGCGAGGGCGCTTTGCGCGGGCGGCGCTACTTCGCCCGCCAGCCGCCGTCGACGACGAGCGCGTGGCCGTTGATGTAGCCCGCCGCGTCGGAGGAAAGGAAGCTCACCGCGCCGGCGATGTCTTCGGGGGTGCCGCGCACGCCCAGGGGCACCAGCGCGCGCACCATCTCGTCGTTCACCGCGACGCCGCGCCCGCTGATGTCGGGCACGCCGGGCCCGAGGATCGCCTGCGAATGCGCGCGCAGCCCGGTCGGGATCGCGCCGGGGCAGACGCAGTTGGAACGGATGCCGCGCGCGCCGTACTGCACCGCCATCTGGCGCGTGAGGCCGACCACGCCGTGCTTGGCGGCAATGTAGGCCGCACCGCCGCCGGTGCCGTTCAGCCCCGCGACGGACGCCATGTTGACGATGCGCCCGCGCTTGCGCGGCAGCATCTCGCGCAGCGCGCGCTTGCAGCCGAGGAAGACGCCTGTCAGGTCGATGTCGATCACCTTGCGCCAAAGCGCCTCGTCCATCTCGTCCACGTCGAAGTAGCCGTCGAGGATGCCGGCGTTGTTGACCATGACCTCGAGGGGGCCGAGCGCAGCGATCGCCGTGCCCAGCGCGCGGTCGAGATCGGCAGCGCGGCTCACGTCGGCCGCGTAGCCGGCGGCGCGGCCGCGCGCGTCCCCGATCTGGCGCGCGGTCTCGCGCGCCGCGGCCTCGTCCAGGTCCAGCGCCGCGACGGCGAAGCCGTCCGCGGCGAGCTTCAGGGCGATTGCGCGTCCCAGGCCCGATCCGGCCCCGGTCACCACGGCCATGCCTTGCTGAGTCGTCATTTGCATCCTCCGAGTCAGGCAGCGAGCAGGTAGGCGAGGTGGTAGGGCTCCGCTTGCGCCGCGCTCGCGCCGGGTACGCGCAGCTTACCGGCGATCTCCGCAAGCATCGCCTGCAGCTCTTCGAAGCCGATGGCCTCGACCAGCACGACGGTGTCGACCGCGTTCTCGGCGCCGGTGGAAGGCCGGTTCTCCATCTCCTTGGTGCGCACGCCGGTCACTTCCCTCTGCGCGACGCCCAGGTGCACGCCGACCACCCCGTGCAGTGCCGCCACGTCCTGGCAGGCGTGGCGCAGCGCCGGCAGCGCCTGTTCGCGTGCGGCGTCCTCAAGGCCCAGCCGGAACGTTCCCATCGCCCCGCCGATGCCCGCGCCGAGCGAGAGCTGAACCTCGAACGCTCCGCGCAGGAAATCCGTCTGCGCCGCACCGACGCGCCGCGTCCACGGCGTGGGCTCGTTGAGGCGCGCGAGGTAGCCCGGCGAGCGGAACGTCTCGGTGTGCGCCGCCTCGTACATCGTGAAGCACAGGTGGCTCGGCAGCTTCCAGTTCATGTAGCGGCGCGCCACGCGGAAGCCGGGCACGCCCACGCGCTCCGGCATGTGCTCAACGGTGTGCCAGCGGTCGAACTCGCGCTCGAAGCCGGGCTTCAGGTTGTGCCAGATCCCCAGGAACGCGCGGGCCTGCAGCGGCATTGCATCCCCCCAGTCGACGTCGTCGGCATCCTTTCTACATGACTTCGGGGCGTTTGCCCTACTTCAGAGCGAAATCGACGCGCGTCGGCTTGCCCTTGTCCTTGATGCCTTCGGGGTTCATCTTCGGCGCGACGATGAAGACGCGCTCGGCGGGAATCTTCCCGGTCTCGACCAGCCAGTCCTTCGCCGCCTGCGCGCGCGCCCCCGCGAGCAGGCGCAGATCGTCCTCGCTGACCTGCGCGTTGGCCAGCATGAGCCGCTCCATTTCGGGCACCGGCAGGTCCCTCAGCATGCCGATCGCGTTCCGCGGGCGGTCGAACTTCGCCGCGCGGTAGGCGGCGGTGAGGTACTTCTCGTGCTCCTTGGGGTCGATCGTCACCTCGTCGAGCGCAGCCGCATCCGCGGCCTTGCCGCCGGTGTCCCTGAGCTTCGCGGCCTTGATCTGGCGGTCCACGGCGACGCGCTTCAACGCCTCGCGGTCCGCGTCGGGTTCGATGCGGCCGCTCGCGTCGAGCTTGAGCCCGGGGCGCTCCTCGAGCGCCTTGGCGAGCGTCTTGAGCTTGTCCTCGTCCTCGGCGTCGAGCCTCGCCGAACCGGGGTCGAACTCGAGGAAGGCGAGCTCCTCGCCGCCGCCGAACAGCGAGCCGAGCAAGGCAAACGGCGCGGTGACGGCTTTCACGATCAGGTTCACGAAGACCTTCACGATGATGCCGCCGAGGCTGAACTCCGGGTCGTCCAGCGAGCCCGAGATCGGCAGGTTGATGTCGATCACGCCGTTGCGGTCCTTGAGCAGCGCGACGGCGAGCAGCACCGGCAGCTGGGTCGCCGTCGGGCTCTCGACTCTTTCGCCGAAGGTGAGCTGGTCGAGATAGATGTTGTTCTCGGCCGCGAGCTTGCGGTTCTCGACCAGGTAGGAGAGCTTGACCGAGAGCTTGCCCTTCTCGATGCCGTAGCCGGCGTACTTGACCGCATAGGGCGTCAGCGGCGAGAGCTCGATGTCGCGCGCGCTGGCCTTCAAGTCGATGAACAGGTCCTTCGCGAGCGGATTGACCTTGCCGGCGACTTCCATCGGCGCGGTCTGGTGGATGCGTCCGCGCAGCGCCACGTCGCCCGCCTTGTCGGGCGTGATCTCGGTCACGGCGCCTTCGACGCTGGTCAGCATGACGGTGAAGTTCGGCTTCACGAAGAAGTCGCTGAAGTTCACCCGCCCGCCGCGCAACGCGATCTTGCCGAGGCGAATGCTCGGCGGCGCTTGCACGGCAGCCGGCTCGGGAGCCTGTGGTGCCTGTGCGGCCTGCTTGGCATCCGGCTCGGCGCCAATCGTGCCCGCCTCCCTGACCAGCGCCTGCAGGTTGAGCGTGCCGTCGGCGTTGACGATCAGGCGCGAATAGAAATCCGACAGCGCCACCTGTCCCACCGCGACCTTGAGCGGCGCGAGCTCGAAGTCGATGCCGGTGGCCGCGAGCGCCTTCCAGCTCAGCAGGTCCTGCGAGGTGGGCTTGTCGAGCGACGCGAAGTTCGCGACGCTCGCGTCGGCGCGGTAGGCGAGGCGCAGCGGCGCATCTTCGGCCGCCTCGACGGCGAGCCGCCCCTTGGTGGACAGGGCGCCGCCCGTGACGAGCACGTTGAGCACCTGCTCGACGTACGGCGCGAACGCGCGCAGGCGCAGGCCCGTGACCTCCAGCACGCCCTCGGTGGCCGGCGGCGCGAGATGCAAGGCGCCGCCGTAGGCGAGCTTGCCACCATCTCTCACGTCGCCGGCGAACTTGACCGTCGCCCTGGCTTCCGGCTCGTTGCCGAGGGCGGCGACGTTCAGCGCAACGTTCTCCAGCGCGACGCGAACGGGTTTCTCCGGGGACTGGTCCGTGAAGCGCACCTGGCCGTCGGCGAGCGCGATCTCGGCGACACTGAACGTGAACGCCGGCCCGTTGGGCGCGGATGGCTTCGCCGGCGCCCCGCCACTCGCCGCGGGCACGACGGCGAGCAGGTTCAGGCGGCCGTCCTTGGCGCGCGTCAGGTCCAGTTCCGGCTTGTCGATGCGCACGCTGTTGACCACCGCGCGCCGCTTGAGGAGATCGAGCGATCCCAGATGGACGGCCAGCCGGCCGATCGCCGCGAGCGGCGCGCCGTCCGCCTGCTGCACTCTCAGGTCCTGCAGGCTCGCCGAGCCGGACAGGGAGAGGGCCTGCAGCTGGTTGTCCGGCGTCAGGGAGAAGGACAGGGCGAGCCGCGTATCCAGCCGCCCCGAGGGCACGCGCAGGCGCAGCGGCACCGGCGAGTACTCGAGGTATCTCGCCAGCTGCAGGTCGTCGATGTCGATGCGCACGATCGTCTCGTGCGTGTCCTTGAAGGGCTTGGTCTCGCCGGTGACCTCGAAGGGCGCGCCGTTGACCTTCAGGCTCAGGCGAGGCTGCACCTCGATGTCGACCTGCGCCGGCATGCTGGAGACGAAGGGCAGGCCGACCTGCAGGTCGGTGACTGCGTGCTGGGCCTTCTGCGGCCGGTCGTCGAACTCGACGCGGCCGTCGCTGACCGTGACGTTGTACACCGCGAAGCGCGGCGCAGGCCCCGGGGGGGCGGGGGGCGCGGCCGCAAGCCGGTCGAGGATGTCCTGGAAGCTGTAGCTGCCGTCCTCGCGGCGCACCACGCGCACGAAGGGCTTGGACAGCCGTACGGCCTCCACGACGACGCCAAACCGGACGATCGAGCTCAGCGCGAGATTCGCATGAAGCTCCTCGAAGCTCGCGGCATCCGCGGCGCCGTCGCGCTCCTTGACGTGCAAGCCGTGGACCGAAGCCGACAAGGCGAACGGGTTGAGGCGCACGCGCTCGATCGCGACCTGCCGCCCGAGTTGCTCGCCGAGCACGCGCTCGAGCTGCTGGCGCGCGATCGGGGGCGCCACCAGGAAACCGACGAGGGCATACAGCGCGACGGCGCCGGCCATCCACAGCGCGAGCTTGCGCGCGCGCGGCCCGCGCGCGGCCTGCTGCGCGCGCGACAGCAGCCCCTCGATGCCCGTGCGGCTCATGGCGCGAAGATGCACCCGCCGCCCGTTTCGCGTCTTGATCCCGGTCAAGCGGTCGCCTACCTTGAATCAGTCGCGCGCGGCGCGCATACTCGCCCGGCCCGCCGGAGGGGCGTCCCCATGCACCCGATCACCGTACGCACCATGAAATTCGACGTGCCGAGCGCCGCCGAATTCCACCCGTTGTACATCGCCGGCAACTCGGTGCTGTCCTACTACCACACCGCGTTCGGGCTGTACGTAGCGCTGGTGGAGCCCTTCATCGTCAAGTCACTGCGCAAGGTCCTCGAGCGCGTGCGCGACGACGCCTTGCGCGAGGAGCTCGACCGCTTCTGCCGGCAGGAGGCGCAGCACTACCAGCGGCATGTCGACTTCAACAAGATCGTCCTGGCGCACGGCTATCCGGGGCTGGAGGAGCGGCTCGCGCGCCTGCGCGCCGAGCTGGAGGGATTCCTCGGCAACGCGAGCGACCGGTTCTGCGTCGGCTACGTGGAAGGCTTCGAGTCCTACACCACCCAGTTCGCGCTGCGCATGATCGAGAGCGGGCTCTACGATCACAAGCGCACGCATCCGGCCTTCGGCAGCCTGTTCAAATGGCACATGCTCGAGGAGATCGAGCACCGCAACGTCGCCTTCGACCTCTACGCGCACCTGTACGGCGGCTACCTGTATCGCGTGCGCATGTGCTGGTTTGCGCAGGGCCACATGCTGCGCTTCCAGGACGAGTGCGCCGTACTGATGGCCAGGGCCGACGTCGCGCGCCACGGCGAGCGCTGCCGCATCACGCCGCGGCAGCGGCTGCAGCTGGCGACCTTTCCCGTCGGCATGCGCCTGCGCTCGATGCTCCCCGGCTACACGCCCCACGACTACCGCGTGCCGGAGAGCATCGCCAAGCTCTCCGCGCATTTCACGGAGCTCGCCGAAAGCGTGCGCTAGGGGGCGCGCCGGCCGGCGCGCCCTCAATCGACGTTCTTTTCGTCCTTGTACATGACCTTGTGGCGCTGCGTAGCCACCCACTTTCCGGATCCTTCCGTCGTCTCGTCCCATAATACCGCCATGAGGAACAGGCTCACGCTTGCCGCGATTCTCCTGGCGTGTGCCTTCCCGGCGGCGGCGCAGGTGCACCGAAGCGAGGAGCACGCATTCACGGTTACCACCGTCGCGCGCGGCCTCGAGCATCCTTGGTCGGTGGCGTTCCTCCCCGACGGCCGCATGCTGGTGACTGAGCGCCCCGGGCGCCTTCGCATCGTGCAGGGCGGCACGGTCCTTCCCGAGCCGGTGGCAGGCATTCCGCCC
>DASTHP010000073.1:0-4055 GCA_035718125.1 Burkholderiales bacterium
GCACGCCTTCGACACGGCCCTGCGTGTAGATCTTCGAGGCCATGAACAGCGGCTCGCAGATGCCCAGCGCCTGGCACAGGTCGCCGACCACCGATTCGCTCGAGCCGTACATGGGCGAGGAATCCACCACGCGGCCGCCGCTCGCGAAGAAGCTGCGCAGTACCTCCTCGAGCGCCGCGCGTGCCGTGGCGTCGCCGCCGACGTCGAAGGTCTGCCAGGTGCCCACGCCGATGACGGGCAGGCGCTCGCCGCTCGCCGGGATCGCGCGCGTGTGCATCGCCTCCCGGGCGCTCGCCGTTCCAGCCACGGCTAGGCCGGCGAGGGCGCCGAGCGTGCGGCGTCGGCCTGCGTCCATCGCTTCATTCTATTCCCGAGGTAGAAGGCGAGCGCGAGCCAGGCGAGCGCGACCGGAATCACCGCGAAGGAGATGGCAGCGAGGCCGAGGCCCAGGCCCTTCAGCGCGCCGAACAGCCAGCCGGAGGACACGTCGCCGCCGCGGTAGACCACGGTGTCGATGAAGCCCTTGGCCTTGTAGCGCTCCTCCCGCGGCACCGCCGTGTACAGCGCCTCGCGCACGGGCTTGGAGATGGCGAACTCGCCGACGCGGCGCGTCACGCCGAACACAATGAGCGCAGCGAGGCCCGGCGCGAAGCCGAGCCAGGCGAAGCCGGCGATGGACACGAGCGGCATCAGCGCCAGCATCCAGGCGATGCCGATCAGCGCGCCCAGGCGCGCGAACACCACGACCTGCAGGATGAGCGTGAGCGCGTTCACGGTGAGGTCGAGCGTGGCGAACAGGCGCGTCCGCTCGCGCGAGTCCGGGATCTCCGCGCCGACGATCTCGATCTGCTGGAAGTAGAGCGTGGTGGAGAGCACGGTGTAGCACAGGAGATACCCGCAGATGCCGAGCAGGAACGGCGAGGAGAGCGCCGCGCGCGCGCCGGCGAGCACCGAGCCGCCGATGGGCTCCTCAGCGCGCGCCTCACCCACGCGCGGAAAGCGGCGCGCCCAGCGCGCCAGCATGGCGATGCAGGCAATGGCCGCAGCGAGGAAGGCGGCAGAGACCAGCAGCAGGTTCGCCGTGCCGAGCGGCGCGGCGGCGAGCGCAGTGATGGTCGGCCCGGCGATGGCGCCGCAGCTGCCGCCTGCGGCAATCGCCCCGTACAGGCGCGCGGCCTGCGCCGCGTCGAACAGATCCGCCATGAAGCTCCAGAACACCGACACCACGAAGAGATTGAACACGCTCACCCAGACGAAGAACGCGGGCGCGAGCGCCCTGGCGGGCACGCCGGACTCCAGCGCCGCCCAGAACAGGATCAGGTTGGCCGCGAAGAAGCCGTACACCGCCGGCAGCAGGCGCGCGCGCGGCAGCCGCGCGCACAGCCAGCCGTACAGCGGCACCAGCAGCAGCATCGTCACGAAGGTCGCGGTGAACAGCCACGGCAGCTGCGCGGTGCCCGCCTGCACGCCCATTTCGTCGCGCACCGGGCGCAGCACGTAGTAGCCGGCGAGCAGCGTGAAGAAATACGCGAACGACCACGCGAGCGCGGGCAGCTCGTGCCGCTCGGCGCGCAGCGCGCGGCACAGGAAAGAGAGCATTGCGCTATAGTAGCCGAGGCACCGTTTCGTTCACGCCACAGGGAGGCGCATCGACATGGGCGGCTGGATCATTCTCGCGCTGGTGGCGGCGATCGCGTTTTTCGCGGTCACCATCTACAACCGGCTGGTGGCGCTGCGCAACCGCTTCAAGAACGCGTACGCGCAGATCGACGTGCAGTTGAAGCGCCGCTACGACCTGATTCCGAACCTGGTCGAGGCGGCCAAAGGCTATCTCGCGCACGAGCGCCAGACGCTGGAGTCGGTGATCGCTGCGCGCGGCGCGGCGGTGACGGCGGCACAGCGCGCCGCGCAGGCCCCCGGCGACGCAGCGGCGATGACCGGGCTCGCGCAGGCCGAGGGCGTGCTCGGCGGCGCGCTCGGCAGGCTGCTCGCGGTGTTCGAGAACTACCCCGACCTGAAGGCGAACCAGAACATCCTGCAGGTGCAGGAGGAGCTCACCAGCACCGAGAACAAGGTGGCCTTCGCGCGCCAGGGCTACAACGACGCGGTGATGACCTACAACACCAAGCGCGAGACCTTCCCCGATAACGTCGTCGCGGGCCTGTTCGGCTTCAAGGAAGCGACGCTGCTCGAGGCCACCGAGTCCCCCGAAGAGCGCAAAGCCCCCAAGGTCCAGTTCTAGTCCTTTGGATTTTTTTGATCAGCAGGAGCACGCGCGGCGCGCTTCGCGCTGGCTGCTCCTCTGGTATCTCCTCGCCGTCGCCTTCGTCGTCGTCTGCTTCAACCTCGCCGCGGCGCTCCTTTACGCGGTGCTCGCCATCTACGGCGCGCTGCCGCTGGCGGGCGGCGAGCCGCTGGTGTGGCGCGGTTTGTGGACGACTTACTGGCACGCGGTGGCGCACGTGCCGCCCGGGGTCCACTACGCGGTCTCCAGCTCGGTCGCCGCCGTCATCCTCGCGGTCAGCGGCTGGCGCCTCTGGCAGCTCTCCGAAGGCGGCCCCGCGGTGGCGCAGCTGTTGGGCGCGCACTACCTCGATCGCAGCCGCGCGACGGCCTCCGAGGCGAAGCTGCTGAACGTGGTGGAAGAGATGGCGATCGCCTCTGGCATCGCCGTGCCGCCGGTGTACCTGCTCGCGGGCGAAGACGCGGTCAACGCGCTGGTCGCCGGCCACTCGCCGAACGAAGCGGTGATCATCGCGACGCGCGGCGCGGTGCAGAAGCTCTCGCGCGACGAGCTGCAGGGCGTGATGGGGCACGAGTTCAGCCACATCCTCAACGGCGACATGGCGCTCAACGTGCGCCTGGTGGCGCTGCTCGCCGGCATCGCCTGCTTCGGCGAATGGGGCGAGTACCTGGTGCTCAAGGCGGGCGGCGAAGCGCGCGCCAGGGAGCGCGAGGACCGCGGCGGCACCGTGCTGTTCGCCCTGTTCGGCATGGCGATCGCCTTCATCGGCTTTCCGGGCACCTTCGCGGCCGAGGCGATCAAGGCGGCGATCTCGCGCCAGCGCGAGCTGCTCGCCGACGCGGCGAGCGTGCAGTTCACGCGCAACCCCGAGGGCATCGCCGGCGCGCTGGATTCGATCCTCGTGCTCAAGGCGGGAACCACGCTGCGCTCGGCGTACGCCACGGAGCTCTCGCACATGTTCTTCCTGCCGGCGGTTGCGCGCTGGTGGCTGTTCCCGACGCACCCGCCGATCGACGAGCGCATCCGGCGCGTGCACCCGCGCTTCCAGCGCGAGGACTACCGGCGCACGCGCCACGCCGCCCAGTACCGCGACAGCGCGCGCGCGGTGCTCGACGGCGCCGGCAACGTGGTCAAGGTGGTGGGCGGGCTGACCGGGGTGGCCGCCCTGGTCGAGGCGCCGCGCCCCGAGCACGTGGATCACGCGCGCAAGCTCCTCGAGCGCCTGCCGCAGCAGCTGCGCGCGCGGCTTGCGACCGCCCAGGGCGCCGAGCAGGCGATGTTCGGGCTGCTGCTGGAGCGCGAAGGACCGGTGCGCGAGCAGCAGCTCGCGCTCTTCGGCGAGCGCGCCGAGCAGGTCGCGGCGGCGCAGTTCGAGATCGGTCCCGTGGGGCGCGGCCAGGCGCTGCTGCTCGCGGAGCTCGCGCTGCCCGCACTGAAGCAATGCGCGCAGAAGCGGCGCGACGCCTTCCTCGCGGATGCGCAGCGGCTCGTAGAGGCCGACCGCAAGATGACGCTCGCGGAGCTCGTCCAGGCCACGTTCCTGCGCCAGCACCTGCGCGAGGGCGCGGGCAAGCCGATTCGCACGAAGTTCGGCAAGCTCGATGAGGTCGCCGGCGATGCACAGGTGGTGCTCTCGCTCATCGCGCATGCCTCGAAGGGCGATGCCGCCGCCGCGCACGCCAAGGGTACGGCGATCCTCGGCGTCGCCCTCGGTGCGCCGCTGCCGGTCGCCGAGCTTTCCGGCGCGCGCGTGGGCGAGGCGCTCGAGCGCCTGCGGCACCTCGCGCCTTTCGAGAAGCCGCGGCTGCTC
>DASTHP010000074.1:0-2892 GCA_035718125.1 Burkholderiales bacterium
AAGTACGGCGAGGAATAGCGCGCATGCCGGAGATCAGGAACTACACCGTCAATTTCGGTCCCCAGCACCCGGCCGCGCACGGCGTGCTGCGGCTGGTGCTCGAGCTGGATGGCGAAGTGGTGCAGCGCGCCGACCCGCACATCGGCCTGCTGCACCGCGCGACCGAGAAGCTCGCCGAGTCGCGCACCTACCTGCAGTCGCTGCCCTACATGGACCGGCTGGACTACATCTCGATGATGTGCAGCGAGCACGCCTACTGCATGGCGGTCGAGAAGCTCGCCGGCATCGAGGTGCCGATCCGCGCGCAGTACATCCGGGTGATGTTCGACGAGATCACCCGGATCATGAATCACCTGTTCGGCGTCGCCACGTTGGGGCTGGACCTTGGCGCGATGACCGTGTTCCTGTACTGCTTCCGAGAGCGCGAAGACCTGCTCGATTGCTACGAGGCGGTATCGGGCGCGCGCATGCACGCGGCCTACTACCGCCCGGGCGGCGTCTACCGCGACCTGCCGGAGCGCATGCCGCAGTACGAGGCGCAGTACTCGCGCAATGCGAAGGCGCTCGCGGAGATGAACGAGCACCGCCGCGGATCGCTGCTCGATTTCATCGAAGCCTTCACCGAGCGCTTCCCCAAGTGCGTGGACGACTACGAGACGCTGCTCACGGAGAACCGCATCTGGAAGCAGCGCACGGTGGGCATCGGCGTGGTGTCGCCGGAGCGCGCGCTGGCGCGCGGCTTCACCGGGCCGATGCTGCGCGGCTCGGGCGTCGCCTGGGACCTGCGCAAGAAGCAGCCCTACGAGGTCTACGACCAGCTCGATTTCGACGTCGTGGTCGGCGTGAACGGCGACACCTACGACCGCTACCTGGTGCGCGTCGAGGAGATGCGGCAATCCAACCGCATCATCAAGCAGTGCGTGGACTGGCTGCGCAAGAATCCGGGGCCGGTCATCAGCGACAGCCACAAGGTGGCGCCGCCCTCGCGCGAGCAGATGAAGTCGAACATGGAAGAGCTGATCCACCACTTCAAGCTGTTCACCGAGGGCATGCACGTGCCCGAGGGCGAGGCCTACGCCGGCGTCGAGGGGCCGAAAGGGGAGTTCGGCGTGTATTTCATTTCCGACGGCGCCAACAAGCCCTACCGCATGAAGCTGCGCTCGCCGGCCTTCACCCACCTTTCGGCGATGGACGAGATGGCGCGCGGCCACATGCTGGCCGACGCCGTCGCCGTCATCAGCACGCTGGACATCGTGTTCGGCGAGATCGACCGGTGAACGACCGCGCCGCCATGCTCTCGCCCGAGTCCCTGCGCAAGATCGACCGCGAGGTGGCCAAGTACCCGGCGGACCAGAAGCAGTCGGCGGTGATGAGCGCGCTCATCGTGGCGCAGGATGAGAAGGGCTGGCTCTCCACCGAGACCATGGACTTCGTCGCGCACTACCTCGGCATGGCGCCGGTGGCGGTCTACGAGGTGGCGAGCTTCTACAACATGTACAACCTCGCGCCCACCGGCACGCACAAGCTCACGGTTTGCACCTGCCTGCCCTGCGGCCTGCAAGGCTCGCTCGAGGCCGCCGACTACCTGAAGAAGAAGCTCGGCATCGGCTTCGGCGAGACCACGGCCGACGGCTGGTTCACGCTGAAGGAGGGCGAGTGCATGGGCGCCTGCGCGATGGCGCCGGTGGTGCTCGTCGACAACAAGCGCATGTGCGATTACATGACCAAGGACAAGCTCGACGCGCTGGTCGACGAGCTCTCCAGGAAAAGCTGAGCATGCTCGACTACGGACCCGACGCGATCCTGATGGCCGGCCTCGATGGCGCCAATTGGCGCCTGAAGGACTACGAGAAGCGCGAAGGCTACGCCGCGCTGCGCAAGGTCCTCGGCGAGAAGATGACGCCCGACGCGGTGATCGCCGAGGTCAAGAAGTCGGCGCTGCGCGGGCGCGGCGGCGCGGGCTTCCCCACGGGCCTCAAGTGGTCCTTCATGCCCAAGCAGTTCACCGGCGCCAAGTACCTGGTGTGCAACTCGGACGAGGGCGAGCCGGGCACCTGCAAGGACAGGGATCTCCTGCGCTACAACCCGCACTCGGTGATCGAGGGCATGATCATCGCCGGCTACGCCATGGGCGCGGGCACCGGCTACAACTACATCCACGGCGAGATCTGGTCGGTCTACGAGCAGTTCGAGCAGGCGCTCGAAGAGGCGCGCGCGGCGGGCTACCTCGGCAGGAACATCCTCGGTTCGGGCTTCGACTTCGAGCTGCACGCGCACCCCGGCTACGGCGCCTACATCTGCGGCGAGGAGACGGCGCTGCTCGAGTCGCTCGAAGGCAAGAAGGGCCAGCCGCGCTTCAAGCCGCCGTTTCCCGCGAGCTTCGGCCTGTACGGCAAGCCCACCACCATCAACAACACCGAGACCTTCGCCGCGGTGCCCTGGATCATGAGAAAGGGCGGCGACGCCTTCCTCGCGCTCGGCAGGCCCAACAACGGCGGCACCAAGCTCTTCTCGGTCACCGGGCACGTGGCCAAGCCGGGCAACTACGAGGTGAAGCTCGGCACGCCGTTTGCGAAGCTCCTGGAGATGGCGGGCGGCATGCGCGCCGGAAGGAAGCTCAAGGCGGTGATCCCGGGCGGCTCCTCCATGCCCGTGCTGCCCGCGGACATCATGATGAAGACCGACATGGACTACGACTCCATCGCCAAGGCGGGCTCGATGCTCGGCTCGGGCGCGGTGATCGTGATGGACGAGACCACCTGCATGGTGCGCGCCCTGGAGCGCCTGTCCTACTTCTACTACGAGGAATCCTGCGGCCAGTGCACGCCCTGCCGCGAGGGCACCGGCTGGCTCTACCGCGTGGTGAATCGCATCGAGAACGGCCAGGGCCGC
>DASTHP010000075.1:0-2418 GCA_035718125.1 Burkholderiales bacterium
TGCCGAGAAGCCCTCGCGGCCCGCGCTGCCGGTGCCGCCGGCGCGCCTGGCCGCGCACTACCGCGAGAAGGTGGTGCCGGAGCTGGTGAAGAAGTTCGGCTACAAGACCACCATGCAGGTGCCGCGCATCCGCAAGATCACCATCAACATGGGCGTGGGCGAAACGGTGGGCGACAAGAAGGTGCTGGACAACGCGGTCGCCGACATGGCGAAGATCGCCGGCCAGAAGCCGGTGATCACCAAGGCGCGCCGCTCGATCGCCAACTTCAAGCTGCGCGCCGGCTTTCCCATCGGCTGCATGGTCACGCTGCGCGGCGCGCGCATGTACGAGTTCCTCGACCGCCTGGTGAACATCGCCATCCCGCGCATCCGCGACTTCCGCGGCGTATCCAACCGCGCGTTCGACGGCCGCGGTAACTACAGCCTGGGCGTCAAGGAACAGATCATCTTCCCGGAGATCGAGTACGACAAGATCGACGCGCTCCGGGGCATGAACATCGCCATCACCACGACGGCGAAGTCGGACGACGAGGCCAAGGCATTGCTGGCCGCGTTCCGCTTCCCGTTCAAGCACTAAAGGACCGAGGACACCGCCTATGGCCAAGCTCGCCGTCAAACTGCGCGAAAAGAAGCGCCGCCAGACCGTCGCCAAATTCAAGGCCAAGCGCCAGGCGCTGCTCGACGTGATCCACGACGCGCGCGCCGCCGACGAGGACCGCGACGCGGCGCGCGCCAAGCTGCAGCGGCTGCCGCGCGATGCTTCGCCGTCCCGGCTGCGCAACCGTTGCGCGATCACCGGGCGCCCGCGCGGCGTCTACCGCAAGTTCGGCCTGGGCCGCAACAAGCTGCGCGAGCTCGCGATGCGCGGCGAAGTGCCGGGCGTCATCAAGGCGAGCTGGTAAGGAGATTTGCGCATGAGCATGACTGATCCGATCGCCGACATGCTGACCCGCATCCGCAATGCCCAGATGGTGGGGCACACGGAGGCGAGCATGCCCTGTTCCGGGCTCAAGCTGTCCATCGCCAAGGTGCTGAAGGACGAGGGCTACATCGAGGATTTCGCGGTGCGCGACCAGGGCGTGCACAAGGAGCTGCGCATCGGCCTAAAGTACTACGCGGGCCGGCCGGTGATCGAGCGCCTGGAGCGCGTCTCCAAGCCGGGGCTGCGCGTCTACAAGGGGCGCGACGACATCCCGCGCGTGATGAACGGCCTGGGCGTGGCGATCCTGTCGACCTCGCGCGGCGTGATGACGGACCGCAAGGCGCGCGCCGACGGCATCGGCGGCGAAGTGCTTTGCATCGTGGCGTAAGGAGCGAACGATGTCGCGCATCGCCAAGAATCCGATCGTCCTGCCCAAGGGCGTCGAGGTGACGCTCGCCGCCGGCAGCATCGCGGTGAAGGGGCCGCTGGGCAGCATCGCGCGCCCGACCGACCCCAACGTCGGCATCCAGAAAGAGGGCGACGCCCTGGTGTGCAAGGCGCTGGGCAACTCGCGCCACGCCAACGCCATGTCCGGCACGCTGCGCGCGCTGGTGGCCAACATGGTGACCGGCGTGTCCAAGGGTTTCGAGAAGCGCCTCGCTCTGGTGGGCGTGGGCTACCGCGCGCAGGCGCAGGGCGACAAGCTGAACCTCTCGGTCGGCTTCTCGCACCCGGTGGTGCACCAGATGCCCAAGGGCGTGAAGGTGGCCACGCCGACCCAGACCGAGATCGTGCTGACCGGCGTGGACAAGCAGCTGGTCGGCCAGGTGGCCGCGGAGATTCGCGACACCAAGCCCCCCGAGCCCTACAAGGGCAAGGGCGTGCGCTACGCCAACGAACAGATCGTCTTGAAAGAGACGAAGAAGAAGTAACGGAGCCCGGACATGCTCGACAAGAACCAATCCCGCCTGCGGCGCGCGCGCCAGACGCGGCTCAAGATCCGCGAGATCGGCGCGGTGCGCCTGACCGTGCATCGCACCAACAGCCACATCTACGCGCAGATCACGACGGCCGCGGGCGAGAAGGTGCTGGCGACGGCATCGACCGTGGAGAAGGAAGTGCGCGCGCAGGTGAAGAACGGCGGCAACCGCAAGGCCGCCGAGGTGGTGGGCGCGCGCATCGCGCAGAAGGCCAAGCAGGCCGGCATCGAGGCGGTCGCGTTCGACCGCGCCGGCTACCGTTATCACGGGCGCGTGAAGGCGCTCGCCGAGGCCGCCCGTGCGGGCGGCCTGAAGTTCTGAGGAACCCGACATGGCGAAAATGCAGCCCAGGATGCAGCAAAGCGAGGAGCGCTCGGACGGCCTGCGCGAGAAGATGGTGGCCGTGAACCGCGTCACCAAGGTGGTGAAGGGCGGCCGCGTGCTCGGCTTTGCGGCGCTTACCGTCGTCGGCGACGGCGACGGCGGCATCGGCATGGGCAAGGGCAAGGCGCGCGA
>DASTHP010000076.1:0-2640 GCA_035718125.1 Burkholderiales bacterium
AGCCGCCGACGCCGTTGGCTGCCACCCAGTAGCGGCCGGGAATCACCTGCGTACAGCGGCGCAGGGCGGCGACGTCGAGCTGGTGCAACTGGCGCCCATTCACGAACACGCCGGTATCGCCGGCCGATGCGTCGGCGCGCAACGGCCCGCCCAGTTGCAGGCCGGGGTGGGTCTGGCCTTGCGCGGGTCCGCCCTCCACGCCCCAGGCTCCCGAGAACGCGTCGTACCAGTATCGGGCGGGCGGAATGCGCACGGCGTAGGCGCGCTCCAGGGCGTCGCGCGTCTTGTCGTCGAGCCGCACGCGGTTCACGAATACGTCCTGCGCGGCTGCGGGTGCCGAGGCGGCGATCGCGAGGACGAAGACCAGTGCTTTGCCGATTGCCAACATGTGCACCTCCCTGGACGGAATGATACGACTGCGCGGCCGCAAGGAGACCTTTCCTGCGCCGTCGCCAAATAGCGGCGCTGCCCATTGACAGGCCTTGCTAGGCCGCCCAGTATTCAACCAGTTAGTTGATTAGCAGGCCTGGTCCCCACATGGAAGCCTTCTTCCTCGCCCACGAGCCCGCGTTGCGCGTGTCCGCGTTTGTCGCGGTGCTGGCCGTCATGGCGAGCTGGGAATTCCTGGCGCCGCGCCGGTCGCGTACGCTCAACCGGCGCCAGCGCTGGCCCGCCAATTTGAGCATCGTCGTACTAAACACGCTCATCGTCAGGCTGCCGCTTCCCGCCGCGGCGGTGGGCGTGGCGCTCGCTGCCGAGGCCCAGGGCTGGGGACTGCTCCATCACGCCGGCATCCCCGCCTGGGCCGCCCTGATAGCGGGCGTCCTCCTACTCGACCTCGCGATCTACCTGCAGCACGTGATGTTCCATGCCGTACCCGCATTGTGGCGGCTGCATCGCATGCACCATGCCGACCTCGATATCGACGTCACGACCGGCGCTCGCTTCCACCCGATCGAGATCGTGCTCTCCTTGCTGATCAAGCTCGCAGTGATCGCGGCACTGGGCATTCCGCCCGCAGCGGTGTTGCTTTTCGAAATCCTGCTGAATGCCACGTCGATGTTCAATCACAGCAACGTGCGCATACCTTCGGCGCTCGAGCTCGCGCTGCGCTGGCTGGTGGTCACTCCGGACATGCATCGCGTGCATCACTCCATCGAGCGCGACGAGACGAACAGCAATTTCGGCTTCAACCTGCCGCTCTGGGATCGCCTGTTCGGCACTTACCGCGCGCAGCCGCGCGCCGGTCACGAGGCGATGACGATCGGCATCCCCGAATTCCGCGACACCGCCGAGTGCAGCAGCCTGGTGAGAATGCTGGCGATCCCCTTCCAGCGCGGGAACACGCCGCCGCCCGCCCGCGAGGCGCCGCGCCGCGAGATCCGCTGACCAAGCCACGGAGATTTCCCATGGCCAAGACCCTGTTCATCCTCAACGAGCAACCCTACGGCGGCGAGCGCAGCTACAACGGCCTGCGGCTCGCCATCGCCTTGCTCAAGACACAGGCCGAGGAAGTGCGCGTGTTCCTGATGGGCGATGGCGCGGCCTGCGCCAAGCGCGGCCAGAAGGTGCCGCAGGGATACTACAACGCCGCCGACATGCTGGGCATGGCCGCGCGGCGCGGCGCGAAGATCGGGGTATGCGGCACCTGCATGGAGGCGCGCGGCATCGCCGACGCCGAGCTCGTCGAAGGTGCGCAGCACAGCTCGATGGCCGAGCTCGCCGAGTGGCACCACTGGGCCGACAAGGTCGCGGTGTTCTGAGCGCGATGGCCAAGCCCGCCGCCGGCGCCGTGTCCGTCAAGTCGACCCTCTACGCACAGCTCGCGCGCGTGGCCCAGGCGCTCGCCAGCCCGGGGCGGCTGCAGATCATGGAGTACACCGCACAGGGCGAGCGCAGCGTGGAGGCGCTCGCCGCAATGAGCGGGCTTTCGATGGCCAATGCCTCGAAGCACCTGCAGGCCTTGCGCCAGGCCGGGCTGGTGACGGCGCGCAAGGAAGGCTTGAGGGTCTACTACCGCCTTGCAGGTGACGACGTGGTCGCACTCGTTTCTGCGCTGCGTGCGGTGGCCGAGCACCGTGTTGCGGAGGTCGAGCGCCTGGTCAAGGTCTGGCTCGCGCAGCGCGACGCGTTGGAGCCGGTAGCGGCCGCGGAGTTGCTCGCGCGCGTGAAGAAGGGGCTGGTGACGGTGCTCGACGTGCGGCCCGCGGAGGAGTTCGCCGCCGGGCACATTCCCGGCGCGCTCAACGTGCCGCTCGACAGGCTCGAAGGCCTGCTCGCGAGCCTGCCCCGGCGCAAGGAGATCATCGCCTACTGCCGCGGCCCCTACTGCCTCATGTCCTTTGAGGCGGTCGCAAAGCTCCGGGAGCGCGGCTGGCGCGCGCGGCGCCTGGAGAACGGCTTTCCGGAATGGCGCGCGGCTGGCCTGCCGGTGGCTTCCTAGCTCTTCACGGATTCCGGCACCCAGCGCGCCGCGCGCTTTTCCACGAACGACGCCAGGCCTTCTGTCGCTTCCGCGCTGCGACGCTTCGCCGCATGCCGCGCGACCAGGCGTCCCAGCGTCGCGTCGTCCACCGCGCCCCACGCAAGCTCGAGCGCGTCGGCCTTGGTCTGCGCGTTCGCCTCGGGGGCGTTCTGCAG
>DASTHP010000077.1:0-13781 GCA_035718125.1 Burkholderiales bacterium
AGGAACGCCGCCCGCTGCCAGAGCTCGATCCGGTTCATGAAGAAGCCCACCACCGCGATGGTGCCGCACCACAGGCCCAGGCAGTTCGTCGCCAGCGCCCACAGGATCTGCCACCACGCGCCCTGCATCAGCAGCGGCGGATCATAGACGAAGAGGAACGGCACGAGGTAGGACGCCCAGCCCACGCGCGTCGCCATCCAGCCAGTCTTGTCCGGGTCGCACTGCGCGATGTTGGCCGCGGCGTAGGCGGCGAGCGCGATGGGCGGCGTCACCATGGACATCATGCCGAAATACATGACGAACATGTGCGCCGCCATCGGCGTCACGCCCACCTTGACGAGCGCCGGGGCGACGAGCGCCGCCATCAGCACGTAGACGCCCACCGTGGGCAGGCCGAGCCCCAGCAGAATGCCGATCGCCGCCGAGATCGCGAGGAGCAGCAGCAGGCTCTCGCCCGCCAGTCCGATCAGCTCCAGCGTCAGGCCGAAGGCGAGCCCGGAAATGTTGAGGATGCCGATGAGGATTCCCGCGGCGGCGCAGATCAGCACGATGTCGAGCACGGCCGAGCCGGTGGAGACGGCAGCGCGCAGCACCTCGGCCGGCGTCGAGCGCCGCCCGCGGTAGCGCAGCAGGCAGCACGCGATCGCCAACACCGCGGCCGCGAGCAGCGCCGCGTATTCGGCCTCCATGCGGTAGACGAGCAGCCCCACGATGATCACGGCGAACGGCGCGAGGAAGTGCCAGCCGTCGCGCAGCACTGCGAGCAGCGCGGGCAATCGGTCCTTCGGCGTGCCGGCGATGCCGAGCGAGGCCGCCTCGAGGTCCACCTGCATGAACAGGGAAAAGTAATACATGAACGCAGGGATCACCGCCGCCACCAGCACCGCGGTGTAGGGCACCTGCAGGAATTCGGCCATCAGGAATGCGGCCGCGCCCATCACCGGCGGCATGAGCTGGCCGCCCGTCGAGCCCACCGCCTCCACCGATGCGGCGAACATCGGCGAGAAGCCGGCACGCTTCATGAGCGGGATGGTGACCACGCCGACCGCGGAGACGTTGGCCACGGCGCTGCCCGAGATCATGCCGAAGAACGCCGAACCGGTGACCGCCACCTTGCCCGCGCCGCCGCGATAGCGCCCCATCAGCGCCATCGACACGTCGGTGAAGAACTCGGAGCCGCCACAGCGCGCAAGGATCTGGCCGAGCAGGATGAAGGGCACCACCACCACCGCCGCGACCTGGAGCGAGGTCCCGAGCAGCGCATTGGTGTCGAAGGCGAGGTAGTTGGCCAGCCGCGTGAAGCTCACGGCCTGCGCGGCGAAGGGGCCGCTCAGCTGGTGGCCCCAGAGCGCGTAGACCAGCCCCGCCGCCGTGTACCAGACCAGCGACATGCCGGTCGAGCGGCGCGTGGTCTCCAGCACGAGCAGCGCGAGCGCGACGGCGAGCGGCAGGAAATCGCGCGGCCGCATGGACACTTCGGTGGCGAGGTCCGGGTAGCGCGCTGCGACGTACACACCCGCGGCGAGCGCCGCCGCGCACAGCAACCAATCCCACCAGGGCACCCGCTCTCGCCGGGCCTGCAGCCGGCCCGGGTACACGAGGAAGGCGAGCGCCATCGCCTCGCCGAGCACGAGTGCGAGGAACTGCTCGGTGTAGAAGTTGAAGCCGAGCGCGCGCGGGCCGTCGAGCACCCACGCGATCACCGTGGCAACGATCAGCGCCTCGAGGGCGCGGCGCACCGTCAAGCCAGCGCGCTAGCGCAGCGGGCGCCGCCGCGCTAGCGCGGCGGCCACTGCGCGGTCTTCACCATGAACAGCTGCGCGCCGTTGTGGTACTCGGCCTCGATGCGCTTGGACATGCGCTCGGGGTTGAAGCCATTGAACCCGGCAAAGGACGCGGCAAGCAGGGCCTTGTTCGCGGCCATCGCCTCGAGCAGCCGGAACACCACTTCGTCCTTCACGTGCTTGCCGGCGACGAGCACGTAGTCGTAGGCGAGCACCTTGGTGGGCACGGCAACGCCCGCCAGGCCGGGGCGCGGCTTCACTTCGAGGACATACCCTTCCGGCAGCACCTTCTTCATGCGCGCGACCGCCTCGGGCGCGTCGCTCAGGGGCAGCGCGCGCAGGCCGCCGACGGAGGCGTCCGTCTCGGTCACCTTCGCGGCACCGAGCACGAAGAAGAAGGCGTCGGCCTTGCCGCCGGCGAAATCGTCCGCGCCGCGCACGACGTTCGGCACGAGCACCGGCTGGATGTCGCCTTCGCCGAGGCCGCCGTTGGCGAGCATCGCGCCCACCACGGTCTTCAGTGTGACCTGCGCGGTGTAGCCCCAGGTCATGCGCTTGCCCCTGAGGTCGGCGATGCCCTGCATCGGCGAGTCCTTCTTCACCAGGATCGCCACCGTGAAGGGATAGAGCACCGCGGCGAGGCGCACATTGTCCTGCTTGCGCCCCTGGTAGGCGCCGGCGCCCTTCAGGGCCTCGACCATCTCGACCTCGTTGGCCACCGTGAAATCCAGCTCGCCCTGGTTGATGCCGGCGAGCGCGATGCTGTTGCCGCTGAAGGGCTGCACGCGCGCCTGGTAGGAAGTCTTCTCCGCCATCAGCTTGGCGAGCGCCGCGCCCATCGAATAGCCCGCGGTGCCTTGCGGCGAGGTGCCGATCGAGACCTGCTGGGCAGTGGCGGCCCCGCTCAGGAACAGCGCGGCAAGGAACAGCATCTTTCTCATTGCATTCTCCTCCATCTGCATTGACGCCCAATGCTGCGGCGAATGGTACCGGCTATCCCCTGCGCGAGGCGCGCGCGATCTGCTGCTCGAGGTAAGTGGCTTCGCGCGTCAGACCCTCCAGCCGCTCGGCGAGCTGCCCGCGCGCGCGCGGGCTCAGGCCCGGCTCGGCGAGACTCGCCTTGGTCTTCCTGATGTCCGCGTTCAGCTCGTCCAGGCGCTTCTGCAGCCCGTGCAGCTCGCGGCCATGCTGGTAGCCGGCGAGGAAGTCGCGCGCCGCGGGCTCCGGGCAGACGCCGGCATGGGCGCTGCCCGCGCGGCCCGTGCGGAAGCCCTGGT
Source organism: Burkholderiales bacterium (assembly GCA_035718125.1). Lineage (GTDB taxonomy): Bacteria > Pseudomonadota > Gammaproteobacteria > Burkholderiales > SG8-39 > JAABQT01. Next base: position 3,062 of record DASTHP010000077.1, read on the forward strand.
CGTAGGTGCAATAGCTCTTCAGGCCCTCGTTGCGCCCGGCGGCATAGCGCTCGGCGTCGGGCTGCACGCCGTGCTCGGCGCAGGCGCGGCGACGCTCGCCCAGGCGATCGAGCGTGCGCCCGCGGGCGCCGTCCTCCATGCCGATGGCGTACCAGTTGGCGTTCACGCATTCCGCCTTGTCCATCGTGGCGCAGGCGGCGAGCAGGAGCGCAGCGGCGAGGGGCGCGAGGGTTCTCATGGAGCGGCGATGATAGACCGCTTCATGATTTCCGCAACCAGGCCTTTCAACGCCTGCGCGTCCGCCTCGCTCGGCACCGACGGCAAGGGATCCAGCTTCGCTTCCTCCTCCTTCGCCGACTCCAGGCCCAGCGTGCGCCAGCGCGTGCCGCGGAAACTGCCGTCCTCTTCCAGGCGGCCGCCGACGGTCTCCTGGAAGAACACCACGTCCTCGCCGAACTCGGCGCGGTACATCACCATGTCGGAAGCGCTGATCGCGCGCCCCGTCGCGTCCAGCACCACCAGCAGATGGCGCATGCCCCTGCCGGGGACCGAGAGCTCCACGGTGAGCTGCTCCCAGCCCGCGACCGCCGCGCTTTCGGGCTTCGCGGCGATCTCGGGCGGCAGCACCGGACGGCGCTTGACGGCCGCGTCGTCCGGGAGCGGCGCGAGCAGCGCGTGCCAGGGTGCGAGGGGCGCCGGCGTCAAGTCAGGCGAGCTTCTTCAGGATACCGGTCATCTCTTCCTTGTCGAAGGCACGCAGCGTCTGGCCGCGGATGTTGCCCGCCATGCCGATGGCGAGGGAAAACGCGGACATGGACGGGCCGTCGGGCGCCTCGAAGATGCCGATGATGTCGTACGCCCCCATGGTCCAGTGCAGCTGCTTGACCGTGACGCCAAACTTCTTCGCCGCCGCCGTGACGGCTTCCGAGCGCTTGACGCTGTCCTTGACGCTCTTGATGCCCTGGTCGGTGAAGTTCGCGAGTGTGATGAACGTAGGCATGGCTTTCACTCCTTTTGTGGAAGTTCCCGGCCGCGCGCAACGCGCGCGGCGACGCACAACTGGCGTTAGGCTAATCGAAAGCGCCGCAGCAAAGGAATGGGGGGGCGCGAAGCCGAACTTCCGGTAGTACGCGGACCAGGTCAGCCCGCTAACGCGAAGATGTAGCTGAGCGAAGCGGCAAGCGAGGCCGCCGTGCGCACGTGGTTCCAGCGCGTCCAGCCGGCGACATAGCGCTGCCAGTACGCGGCGCCCACCGCGCTTCCGGCGTCCACCAGCGCCAGCGCCTCGTTCATCGGGACGTTGCCGCGCATCGTGACCACGAAGCTGCCGGCGAAATACAGGGCGCCTCCGGCGAGGAGCCAGGCGGCGCCCGGCGTTCCCCAGTGGTAGATCGCGCTCGCCGCCGCAGCCAGCGAAAGCGCAGCAGTGCCGATGAAGACCCCCAGGAACCAGGGGTTGATCACCACCACGTTGATGGACTTCATCGCCGCGATGCCTTGCGCGGGCGCCAGGCGCGCGAGCGCCCGCATCACGAAGGTGGAAAAAGCATAGAACACGCCGGCGACGAGCCCGCTGCCGAGGGCGGCGGCAAGCACGAGGATGAAGAGCCAGCGTTCGGCCATGCGGCTACGCTGACTTCGCGCGCGCCACTTCCTTGTCGCGGAACTCCGCAATGTCCGGTCGCGAGCCCCACATGCAGAAGGAACTGGGCTCGAAGGGAAACTGTCGCGGGCGGTAGCTCGCCTCTTCCTCCGGCTTGATCAGGCGCACCCCGCTCGAATACTCGTACACCATGCCGTCGGGGCCTTCGAAGTAGAGGAACATCGCGCCCGAGGTCGGGTGGCGGCCGGGACCGAACACGATCTTCACGCCCTGCTCTTTCAGGAAATAGTACGAGCGCATGATGTCGTCGATGCCGCGCACCTGGTGGTTCACGTGCTGCACGCCGGCGTAGGCCGAGGGAAACAGCGCCATGCGATGGTGCACTTCGTCGATGCGCAACAGCGGCGCCGCGCCGATACGGTCCGACACGCGCGCGTTCATCACCTGCGTCCAGAAGGCCTCGTCGCGCACGGGGTCGGTGGTGCGCAGCCCGATGTGCGAGAAGCCGGTGATGCCGGCGGCGCGCTGCGGGAAGTACTCCCGGCCGCTGTGATGCGGGCGCACGACCAGCTCGATCTGGTTGCCGCTCGGGTCCTTGAAGCCGAGGTAAGCCTCCACGCGGCGCTGGGTGCAGCCGTCGCGCGTTCCCCACGTCACCTCGCGCCTGAGCCCTTCGAGCACGGCGCCCGCGGCGTCGAGCGCCGCCTGGTTCTCCACCTCGAAGGCCGTCGCCTGGTCGCGCGCATCGCCCTTCAAGTAGACGAGCGTGTGGTCGCGGCTGTCGCTGCGGAAATAGCGTGCGCCCGTGTCGCAGCCGGCGGGCTCCAGGCCGAGGATGTCGCGCGCGAATCCCGCGGCCGCGTCGAGGTCGCGGGTGCCGAGGCGGACGTAGCGGATGTCGCGGAGCTGGATCACGCCCTACTTCGCCGCCCGGGCCTTCCTCTTTTGCTGCTTGATCTGCTTGCGCAGGCCCTTCTTGATGCTCTGCTTGCGCGTGCGGTTGCGGCGGTTCTGGCCTGTCGAGCGTCCCATGGGTCGTGCCCTTTTCGTCGGTTGGTCGGACTGCGGTGGAGGATCTTACTTGAGGACCGGCCTGTGCCCTCTCGTGAGTGCGCGCCGGCGCTTCGATGACGCTACGGGGTGTACCTGCGCCGTCCCCACTCCCGCCCGTTGAACGGACTCACCGCCATGCCCAGCGCCGTGCCGGGGTCCAGGCAGCGCGCGTTCACGCTGCGGCTGCCGGGGTCGTTGCGGGGAATGTAGAAGGACTTCACGCCGCAGGTCGAGCAGAACAGGTGCTTCGCCGTATGCGTATTGAAGGTATAGACGCTCAGCGCATCTTCGCCCTGCAACAGCTTGAACCTGTCCTGCGGCACGACCAGGTGCAGGTAGCCGGACTGCGTGCAGATCGAGCAGTTGCAGTCGAGGACCTGGAGCTTCGCCGGGGCGCGCACCTCGAAGCGGACGCGGCCGCAGTGGCAGCCGCCGCTATGCGTGACCAAACGCTCCTGCGTCATCCGGCGAGCGCTCAGCCCTGCTTGAGGACCGGCCTCAGGTCCTCGAGCTTGTCGAAGAGGTGCCAGATGTAGCCGCTGGTGCCGTTCACCCGGTGCGGGTGCAGGTCGGCGATCTTCGGGTCGGTGCAGTAGCCCTCGAACGCTTCGCGGGACTCCCACTCGACCAGGATCATCACCTGGCGCGGCGCGATCTCGCCCGCCGCCGCCTCGCGGAACTTGCCCAGCGCCACCACGCGCCCGCCGTGGGCCTGGACTTCCCGCGCCGAGCGGCGCGAGTACGCCATGTACTCGTCGCGGTTCGCGACATCGAACAGATTCAGCGCATAGACGGGTTGGGTCATCGGCAACATTCCCTTTGATAGAGCTGCGGAAGGAAGGATTCGAAATTGCCCACTTCCTCGATGTTGTGCTTGATCCAGGCGAGGCCGCGCGCCTCGTCGAAGGCGAATGCGCGCACCAGGGGGTTGAGGACGGGAGCGAGGAACCCCTGCGCGCCCACGGTCAGGCTGTTCCTGTAGAGCGTGCCCGCAGCCACCGGCTTGAACTCGTAGTCCATGGCGGCGATCCGCAAGCCGTGCAGCCGTGGCCGATGGGCGAATCCGTGCTCGTCGAGCTTCGTGATCTCGCTGTGCACGTCGACCAGGTAATCCGGATCGGCGCCGAGCATCTCGGTGAGGTGGATCACGCTGCCGACGCCCACCGTGCCGTCCGGGTTGCGGCTCGCGTACTCGATGGCGATGTGGTCGCGCGGGTGCCAGACGCGGTAGCGGCTCAGGCGCTTGCCGTTGTACTCCATGTCGCCTTCCAGGTGCTTGAACCACCAGACCAGCATCGCCGGCGTCACGCCGCGGATCAGTTCGTGCTCGATCCAGCACTTCATCCGCCCGTCGGGAAGGATGTCGATTCCCGAGCGGGCGCTCGCGACGGACTTGCGGATCCAGGGAATGTCGAGCGGCTCAGGCGGCCTCGGCTTGCCCGCAGCCCTGCCCGGCAGGGCGCCGAATGCGAACAGGAGAAACAGGAAGGTCCGGCGGTTCATTCGCTCACTGCCCTTCGCGTAGGATACCGCGATGCCAACCATCCGCATCCAGTTCACCCTGTTCTCCGCGTTCTACTCGCCGCTCATCTCGACGATGTCGGGCGGCTTCCTCAAGGCCGAAGGCCTGGATCCGGAATGGTCGGTCTCACCGCCGGGCGTCTCGGCGCTCGCGGCGCTCAAGGGTGGCGCGGCCCACGTCGTGCAGTCGGCGCTGAGCCAGGGGTTCACGACGCTCGACAAGGGCGAGACGCCGGAGGCGGTCCACTTCGCCCAGGTCAACGAGATGGACGGGTTCTTCCTCACCGCGCGCAAGGCGGATCCCGCCTTCGCCTGGAAGAAGCTGGAGGGCGCCGAAGTCGTCACCTTCAAGGGGGGCCAGCCGCAGGCCATGTTCAAGTACGCCTGCCACAAGGCGGGCATCGACTTCACGAAGCTCAAGCTCATCTGCCCCGGAGGCCCCGCCGAGATCGACAAGGCCTTTCGTGCCGGACAGGGGCAATACGTTCACCAGCAAGGCCCGTTTCCGCAGCAGCTGCAGGCCGACGGCATCGGACACATCGTGGCCCAGGTTGGCCCGCAGATCGGGCCGTGCGGATTCTCCAGCCTGGCCGCGACCCGGGAATGGCTCAAGACGGACATGGCCAAGGCGTTCATGCGTGCCTACCGGAAGACGCGCGTCTACATGAACGAGGCGCCGGCCGCTGAGATCGCGCGGGCGGAGAAACCGTACTTTCCCGATATCGACGAGAAGGTGCTCGCCGATTGCATCGCGACGTACCAGAAGCTCGGCTGCTGGACGCCGCACGCGGAGATCACGCAGGCGGCCTACGAGCGCACGCTGGACATCTTCGAATACAACGGGCAGCTCAAGCGGCGCTACCGCTACGACCAGGTCTGCGCCCTGCCGCCCTCGGCCTGAGCGCTGCGCCCTCCACCGCGCGGCTGTTCAGGAACCCCGCAGCGCGCTTCGCAGGAACGGCACGACGCGCCCGGCGTACGCCTCTTTCTGGTCCCGGTAGGCGAAGGTGTGCTCCACGCCCGGCAGCACCCACAGCTCCGCGCGGGCCCGCCCGTGCATGGCGCGCAGCACGCGCTCGCCGTGTTCGGGCGGCGTGAAGGGATCCGTTTCGCCCTGGATGATGAGAACGTCGGGTGTGCCGACGATGCGCGCCGCGTGGCGCTCGGGGCGCATCTCGCGCTCTATCCTGGGCCAGACGAATTGCGAAGCGCGCAGGCAAGCGTAAGCGACAGGGTAGTGCCGCCAGAAATCAGGGAGCGACGGGAAGACGCCCTCGAGCACCGCGGCGCGATAGGGGCTCCCCTCGCGCGCCATCGAGCACAGGCCCCAGCCTGCCCCGAACGAGGCGGCCACCAGCCCGACCGGCAGCGAGGGAAAGCGCGCCTGCGCGAACCGGCCCGCTGCGAGTGCGTCGGAGGGGTAGTCGAAGGAAACCGCCGCGCTCTCGCCGAAGCCGTTGAAATCGAAGACGAGAACGTGGAAGCCCGTGCGACGAAAAAGCTCCGCATGGCCAAAGCGCAGCCAGAACCCCTTGGCCGCCTTGCCCATGGGGTGCGCAAGGACGAGCACGCCCAGCGGATCGCCCTCGGCCTCGCCGACCAGACCCGCAAGGCTGGCTCCGGTCGGGCTTGCAATGGAAACCCGCTGCCAGTTCTTCTCGCCCTCGCCCTCCGGCATGCGCCAGGGAACTTCGAACCGGCCGAAGAACGGCTTCCTCAGGACGCGATGGATGAAGGACATGGACTCCGGTTCCTGGGCGCGGTCGCGGCGCTCAGCGCGGCTTCTCGCCCACGCCCTTGAAGAACGTGTAGCAGAACACGCCATCCGCCTCGGCGGTCCTGTAGAGATCGCGAATACCCGCGTCGAACAGCTCGGGCTCCACGACGCCCGCCGCAATCGCCGATCCGCGCACGCCCTCCACCATCGCGGTGAAAGTCTTCCTGGTAAAGCCGTCGACGAGCCGCGGCCGGCTTGCGTCGGCGTAAACCATGCGCGGGGACACCCGGACTGCCTCGAAGCCTGCGCCGACCAGAAGCGGGTAGACCTGCCGGCCGATCATCGCGTTGCCGCCCGCCCGGCGCTGCAGCTCGACCTGGCAGCGGATCGCCCCGCGCGCCGCCGCGCTGTCCGGATGAAAGTACGCCGACCCATGGTCGCCTTCGATGACCGTGATGGTGCCTCCTGGTCGGAGCACGGTCTTCAGCCTGCCGAGCGCTTCCGTCGGCCGGGCGAGGTGTTCCAGCACGAAGCAGACGAAGACGTGATCGAAGGAGCCAGGTTCGAAGGGCAGATCGAAAAGGTCCGCCTGGCGGAACTCCACGTTCGCGAGGCCCGCTGCCGCGACCCGCGCCCTTGCCTGCCCGAGCGAAGCCTCGGAGATGTCGATGGAAGTGAAGCGCGCTTCCGGGCTATTGCGCGCCAGCGTGACGGTCTGCGCGCCCACACCGCAACCCGCCTCGAGCACGCGGCTGCCCGCCGGGTATGACGTGTCCGCGTGCAGCAACTCGACCAGCGTCCCGGCCTGGTCCTGCAGGCGCTCGCTCTCGCGGGCATGGTAGCCATGCACATAGGCACCCGTCACGCTACGCCTGCACTTGAGTTTGCTTCATTCGCCTGTCCGCCTGCTAACCCACCCACACCCTCGCGTTCCGGAACATGCGCATCCACGGCGAGTCCTCGCCCGCGCCGTCGGGCGCCCAGGACATCTGCACCGTGCGGAATACGCGCTCGGGGTGCTCCATCAGGATCGTGAACCTCCCGTCCGCGGTGGTAAGGCCCGTGATGCCTTCGGGCGAGCCGTTCGGGTTGAGGGGGTAGGTCTCGGTAGGCTTGCCGCGGTTGTCCACGAAGCGCGCGGCGACGATCGCGCCCTTGCGGTCGGCCTCCGAGCCGAACTGCGCCCTGCCCTCGCCGTGCGCGGTGACCCCGGGAATGCGGCTGCCCGCCATGCCGCGAAAGACGATCGACGGGCTCTCGGCGATCTCGACCATCACCAGGCGCGCCTCGAACTGCTCTGAGCGATTGCGCTCGAAGGAGGGCCAGTGCTGCGCGCCCGGCACGATTTCCTTCAGCGCCGCCATCATCTGGCAGCCGTTGCAGATGCCGAGGGCAAAGGTGTCGGTGCGCGCGAAGAAAGCTTCGAACGCCTGGCGCGCCCGCGCATTGAAGAGGATCGACTTGGCCCAGCCCTGACCGCCGCCCAGCACGTCGCCGTAGGAAAACCCGCCGCAGGCGGCGTAACCCTTGAACGAAGCCAATGACTGGCGCCCGGCAATCAGGTCGGACATGTGCACGTCCACGGCCTCGAAGCCCGCGCGGTGGAACGCGGCCGCCATCTCCACCTGACCGTTCACACCCTGCTCGCGCAGGATGGCCACGCGCGGCCGCGCCTTCGCGGCGACAAACGGGGCTGCGGCGTCCTCCTGCGGATCGTAGGTCAGCGCGATGTGCAGGCCCGGGTCGGCGGTGTCGAGGATGCGGTCGTACTCCTCCTGCGCGCAGTCGGGGTTGTCGCGCAGCTTCTGCATCCGGTAGGTGGTCTCCGACCACGCGCGCTGCAGTTCCACGCGCTTCCCGGCAAACAACGGCTTCGCGTTGCGCGCGAAGCGGATCTCGTCGCGCGCATTGAGCGTGCCGATGAGGTGCGACACCGCCCCCAGGCCGGCCGCGCGCAGCGCCGCCATCACCTTCGTGCGATCCGCGGCGCGGATCTGCATGACCGCGCCCAGCTCCTCGGCAAAGAGCGCCTTGAGCGTGAGGTCGCGCACGCGGCCCGAGAGCTGCTCCTCGCCCGCGCGCTTGAAGCCATCCACGTCCTCGGTCAGGCTGTCGTAGGCGAACGCGTCCAGGTTGAGCGTCACGCCGCAGCGGCCCGCGAAAGCCATCTCGCATACCGTGGCGAACAGGCCACCATCCGAGCGGTCGTGATAGGCCAGCAGCAGCCTCTCGGCCGCGAGCTTCTGCACCGCGCCGAAGAATCCCTTGAGGAGGTCCGGCGCATCCAGATCGGGCACCTCGGTGGCGAACCTGCCGTGCACCTGCGCGAGGATCGAGCCGCCCAGGCGGTTCTTCCCCCCTCCGAGATCCACCAGCACGAGCTCGGTCTCGCCCGCGTCGGTGCGCAAGCGCGGCGTCAGCGTGCCGCGCGCATCCTCTACCGGAGCGAATGCCGAGACGATGAGCGAAACCGGCGCGACGATCTCCTTGCCTTCCCACGCCGTGCGCATGGAGAGCGAATCCTTGCCCACGGGAATCGAGATGCCGAGCGCCGGGCACAGCTCGAGGGCGACCGCGCGCACCGTGTCGTAGAGCGCCGCGTCTTCGCCCGGCGAGCCCGCCGCCGCCATCCAGTTGGCCGAGAGCTTCACCTGGCCGAGCGACGCGATGCGCGCTGCGGCGAGGTTGGTGATCGCCTCGCCCACCGCCATGCGCCCTGAGGCCGGCGCGTTCACGGCAGCGAGCGGCGTGCGCTCGCCGATGGCAAAAGCCTCGCCGGACATGTTGTCGAAGTCCATCAGCGTCACCGCGCAATCGGCCACCGGCACCTGCCAGGGCCCCACGAACGGGTCGCGCGAGCAAAGGCCCCCGACCGTGCGATCGCCGATCGCGATGAGGAAGGTCTTGTCCGCGACTGCCGGATGGCGCAGCACGCGATAGGCCGCTTCCTTCAGGTCCACGGCGTCGAGCGGGAACGCATCGCCGGCGCGTGCAAGGCGCGTCACGTCGCGCAGCATCTTCGGCGGCTTGCCGAGGATCACCTGCAGGTCGACGTCCACGGGCGTGTCCCCGAGCTGCGCGTCCTTCACCAGCAGTCGCCCGTCCGCCGTCGCCGTGCCGAGCACCGCGAAGGGGCAGCGCTCGCGCTCGCAGATCTCACGCCACAGCCCGAGGGACTGCGGCGCGATGCCGAGCACGTAGCGCTCCTGCGCCTCGTTGCACCAGATTTCGCGCGGCGACATGCCCGAGTCCTCCGACGGCGCCGCGCGCAGGTCCAGGTGCGCGCCGCGGTGCGCCGCATGCGCGATCTCGGGCACGGCATTCGACAGCCCGCCCGCGCCCACGTCGTGAATCGAGAGGATCGGGTTCGCCTCGCCCAGCTGCCAGCAGCGGTCGATGACCTCCTGCGCGCGACGCTGGATCTCGGCGTTGCCGCGCTGCACGGAGTCGAAATCCAGGTCCTCGGTGTTGGCCCCCGCCCCCATCGACGAAGCTGCGCCGCCGCCCATGCCGATGAGCATGCCCGGGCCGCCGAGCTGGATGAGAAGCGCGCCCGCGGGCAGCGGCGCCTTGGCTGCGTCGCGCGCCGCGATGTTGCCGATGCCGCCCGCCAGCATGATGGGCTTGTGGTACCCGCGCCGCACGCCGCCGACCTCCGCCTCGAAGGTCCTGAAATAGCCCGCGAGGTTCGGCCGCCCGAACTCGTTGTTGAAGCTCGCCGCGCCGATGGGTCCTTCCAGCATGATCGCGAGCGCGTCCACGATGCGGCCCGGCTTGCCGAAGTCCGCCTCCCAAGGCTGCACCGCTCCCGGAATGCGCAGATTCGACACCGAGTAGCCCACCAGTCCCGCCTTGGGCTTCGCGCCGCGCCCGGTCGCGCCCTCGTCGCGGATCTCGCCGCCTGCGCCCGTGGCCGCCCCCGGGAAAGGCGCGATCGCCGTGGGATGGTTGTGCGTCTCGACCTTCATCACGGTGTGCGTGCGCTCCGTGCGCGGCGCATACACGCCGCCGGCGCCCGGGTAGAAGCGCTGCGCGGCGCGGCCTTCCATGATCGCGGCATTGTCGGCATAGGCGAGCACCGTGCCGCGCGGGTTGGTGGCGTGCGTGTGCTTGATCATGGCGAACAGCGACTGGTGCTGCTGCGCGCCGTCGACGATCCAGTCGGCGTTGAAGATCTTGTGCCGGCAGTGCTCGGAATTGGCCTGCGCGAACATGGTCAGCTCGGCATCCGTCGGATCGCGCCCCATGGCGCCGTAGGCCTCGCGCAGGTACGCGATCTCGTCCGCCGAGAGCGCCAGCCCGAGCCGCCCGTTGGCCTCCTCCAGCCCGGCGAGCGGCACGCGCGCCAGCGGCCGCGGCGGCACGTGCTGGAAGAGCTCGCCGGCCTGCGCGAGCGAGCCGAGCACGGTCTCGGTCATGCGGTCGTGCAGCAGCGCGGCCACCGCGTCCGCGCGCGCGCCGCCGCGCACGAAGTAGGCGATGCCGCGCTCGATGCGCTTCACCTTGGCGAGGCCGCAGTTGTGCGCGATATCGGTCGCCTTGGACGACCAGGGCGAGATGGTGCCGATGCGCGGCACCACGAGGTACAGCGTGTCGGCCGGCTGTGCAGGCTGCGGCGGTGTCCCGTAGTGCAGCAGCCGCTCGAGCACGCGCTGCTCGGCAGCCGCGAGCGGCGCATCGAGCTCTACGAAGTGGTGGAACTCGGCCGCGAGGCCGCGGATGCCGGCCTGGGCGGATTGCAGCTGGGGAAGGAGCTTGGCGAGCCGGAATTCCTGCAGCGCACGCGCGCCGCGGAACTGAAGGAGCTTTTGCATCAAGCGCAGCCG
>DASTHP010000078.1:0-6182 GCA_035718125.1 Burkholderiales bacterium
GCACTTCGTGCACGGCTTCCTCGAGTTCGTCGAGGGCATCGACTTCGAGCACAAGGTGAAGATGGGCATCCGCAACAACCGCTACGACGCCATGGTGCCGGTGGTCGTCGGGCCGCTGCGGCTCAAGGGCCGCGTGCACGAAGTCGAGGCGAAAGTCGCGCGTGCCCACACGAAGAAGAAACTCAAGATCACCATGCCGGGGCCGATGACCATCGTCGACACCATCGCTGATCGCTACTACGGCGACAAGGTGAAGCTGGCGATGGCATTCGCCGAGCTTCTCAACCAGGAGGCGCGCGCGCTAGAGAAGGACGGCGTGGACGTGATCCAGTTCGACGAGCCCGCCTTCAACGTCTACATGGACGACGTGAAGCGCTGGGGCGTGAAGGCGCTCGAGCGCGCCGCGCAGGGCCTCAGGTGCACGACTTGCGTGCACATCTGCTACGGTTACGGCATCAAGGCCAACCTCGACTGGAAGGAGACGCTCGGCGGCGAGTGGCGCCAGTACGAGGAGATCTTCCCGGTGCTGGCGAAGAGCAGGATCAAGCAGGTGTCGCTGGAGTGCATCCACTCGCACGTGCCGCCGGAGCTGATGAAGCTGCTCAAGGGCAAGGACGTGCTGGTGGGCGTGATCGACGTCGCCTCCGACAAGGTGGAGACCCCGCAGGAGGTCGCGGCCACCATCCGCAACGCGCTCAAGTACGTGCCGGCGCAGCACCTGTTTCCCTGCACCAACTGCGGCATGGCGCCGATGCAGCGCGAGATCGCGCTCGCCAAGCTCAAGGCTCTGGGCGCGGGCGCGGCGCTCGCGCGCCGTCGCTACGGCAAGGGCGTGGTGACGGTGGGCTGGGGCTCGGGCCGCCCGGCGCATAAGACACGCCGGGCGAAGAAGAAGTAGCCGCGGCGCCGGCGTTCAGACGACGCGTGGCTGCGGCATTTCGCGGGTGTACGCCGTGCGGCGCACCAATGCCATTCGCTCAGGCAGCCGTCGCGAGCGCGGCGCGGCCTGCGGAACCCGCGGGCGCGGGCTTCGCCGCTACCGGCCGCTCGCGGATCGTCAGGGCGAGCACCGCGGCACCCGTGGCCAGCGCGATATCGAGCATCCACATTACGTCGTAGCTGCCCGTCGCCTCGACGGCCACCCCGCCCAGCCAGGAGCCGAGAAACGCGCCCACCTGGTGCAGCATGAACGTGATGCCGAGCAGCGTCGGCAGCCGCTGCGTGCCGTAGAGCTTGCCGATGAGGCCCGCCGTGGGCGGCAGCACCGCCATGTAGGTAAGCCCCATCCACACCGAGAACGCGAGCACCACCGCCTCGGTCTTTGGCGCGATCAGGAACAGCGCGATGCCGGCCGCGCGCGCGGCGAAGAGCCACGCGAGCGTGCGCTTCATCGAGTAGCGCTGAATCACCCAGCCTGCGCCAATGCTGCCCGCGATGTTGAACAGGCCGAGTACCGCGAGCGCGGCGGCCGAAACGCTCGCCGGCAGGCCGCAGAACTCGATCACCCCCGGCAGGTGCGTGACGAGGAAAAACACGTGCAATCCGCAGACGAAGAACGTGGCGTTGATCAGCCAGAAGCCGCGGCTGGTGAGCGCCTCGCGCAGGGTGGCGCCCTGCTGGGTCGCCGCCTGCGCCGCCTGCGCGACCGACGCGGGGCCGCGCCGGAAGGCGAGAGCAAGCGGGATGGCGACGAGCGCGAGCACGGCGAGCGAGAACGCAGCCGTGACCCAGCCGGCAAGTGAGATGACGGCCTGCGTGGCGGGCGCGAGCACGAGCTGGCCGAGCGGGCCACCCGCGCCGACGATGCCGGCGACGAGGCCTCGCTGCTGCGCCGATACGCGCTGGCTGACCGTGCCCACGAGGAGCGATGGGCTGCCGACGGTGGCGGCGACGCCGCTTACGGCAAGGACGGCGACGAGCATCCACGCGCTGTGGGCAAATGGAACGAGAGCACTCGCGGCTGCCGCCAGCAGGCTCCCCGCGACGATGACGCGCGCCGCGCCGTAGCGCTCGGCGAGCATGCCGACCAGCGGCTGCGCCGTGCCCCACGTGAGCTGGCTCACCGCGACCGCGAAGCTGATGGTGGCGATGCCCAGGCCCGTGGCCGAATTGAGCGGCGAGATGAACAGGCCGAACACCGTGCGCGAGCCCATGGTGATCGCAAGCAGCAGCACCGCCGCCGCCACCAAAAGCCACGCGCCTGCGCGCGCCGAATTCTGATTGGTTTGCATGCCGGCATGCTGGGCGCACGCCGTATCGGGCCGATGTCCCCGCGCGTTACTTGTGTAGCCGAATTGTTACTGGCTCGTAAATCGGGGTCAGGGCCGAATTATTTTCCGGCCAGCAAATTGGGGTCAGGGCCGGATTTCGTCTCGCAAGGAAAATTGGGGTCAGGGCCCGATTTCGCCTTCGCAAATCGCCAAGGGCGATTTGCTGAGAAATCGAGCCCTGACCCCAATTTTCTGCGGCCCTGACCCCAATTTTCAGTCGGCGTAGCCGGGGTTCTCGCGGTCGAGGATGCGCATCATCGCCTCGAAGAACAGGCGCTCGCGCTCGGCGCGGGAATGGCGGTCGTTGACGGGCGGGGCCTGCACCTGCGCTACCACCGCGTCGGAGAGCACTTCGAGCGGCTTGCCGGTGCCCATCGCCAGCACCTGCGCGCGGCAGACGCGCTCGAGCTTGTACAGGCGCCGGTAGGCCTGCGCCACGGTGTCGCCGGTCACCAGCACGCCGTGGTTTTTCATGAAGAGCACGTGGCTTTGCCCGATCAGGCGCGCGAGCCGCTCGCCCTCCTCCAGGAAATCCGCCGTGCCGGTATAGGTGTCGTCGTAGGCCACGTGGCCGTGGAAGTAGGCCGCCGTCTGGCTCGCCGGGAGGAGGCGGTTATCCTTCAGCATGTTGAGCGCCACCGCCCAGTTCTGGTGGGTGTGCAGCACCACGCGCGTGCCGGTGAGGCGGTGGATGGGCGCGTGGATGCACTGCGCCGAGAGCTCGACGTCACCCTCGCCCTCGAGAGTCCTGCCCGACTCGTCGAACAAGATCATGTCGCTCGCGCGGGCCTCCGACCAGTGCAGGCCGAAAGGCAGGATCAGGTAGCGGTCGTTGCTTCCCGGCACGGTAACCGTGAAGTGGTTGTCGATGCCCTCCTCCAGCTCGTGCAGCACGGCGAGGCGGTGCGCGGCGGCGAGGTGGACCTTGGCCTCGCGCACGGGGTCGAGCGCGCGTCGGGCGGTGAGCTTGTGGACGGACATGGCGGAACCTCGGGGAGTGGCGTCGCCCACAGTATATATTTGCGCCGATGCCGAACGGCGAATCGATCCGGGTGGCGGTGCTCGGCGCGGGCGCCGTGGGCTGCTACTACGGCGGCATGCTGGCGCGCGCCGGGCACGAGGTGACGCTGATCGGCCGCCCGGTCCACGTCGACGCGTTCAAGGCTCGGGGATTGCGCTTCGAGGGCTTGAAGTTCGACGAGCTCGTCCCGGTCAAGGCGAGCACCGACGCCGGGGCCGTACGCGGTTGCCGGCTGGTCCTGTTCTGCGTGAAGTCCACCGACACGGACGCCGCCGCCGCGCAGATCGCCCCTTTCCTCGATGCCGGCGCCCTCGTCGTGAACCTGCAGAACGGCGTCGACAATATCGAGCGTATCCAGGCGCGCATCGCGCAGCCGGTGATTCCCGCGGCGGTCTACGTGGCCACCGAGATGGCGGGGCCCGGGCACCTCAAGCATCACGGCCGCGGCGATCTAATCATCGGCCACCCCGGCGGCAAGCTGCCGCCCGGCGCGCTGGCGCTCATCCAGCGCTGGTTCGAAACTGCGGGCGTTCCGGTCGCGGTGTCCGACAACGTGGCGGGCGAGCTATGGGCGAAGCTGGTGGTGAACTGCGCCTACAACGCTCTTTCCGCCATCACGCAGTTGCCCTACGGAAAGATGATCGCAGGCCCGGGCATCCGCGAGGTCATGCGCGATGTCGTCGAGGAGACGCTGGCGCTCGCCAAGGCGAGCGGCGTCGCCATGGCGCCCGACATGCTCGCGCGCACCTACAAGATCGCCGAGGCCATGCCGACGCAGCTCTCCTCCACCGCGCAGGACCTCGCGCGCGGCAAGCCGACGGAGATCGAGCATCTCAACGGTTTCGTCGCGCGCCGCGGTGCCGCGCTCGGCGTGCCGACGCCCGTGAACCGCACCCTGTACGCCCTCGTGCGGCTGATCGAATCGAAACCGCGCGCCTGAACGTCAGCTGATGCCGCCCGTCTGCGCGGCAGCGGCAGCCACCCGCCTGGGCGGCAGCAGCGCGCGCGGCGTCAGGCCCCCTGCAGGATGTGGATCACGCGGCTGGCGATCACTTCCTTGACCTTGCCGGCGTAGGCCGCCATGTGTGGCGCGGCGGCGTGCGCC
The DNA here is from genome assembly GCA_035718125.1 of Burkholderiales bacterium. Classification (GTDB taxonomy): domain Bacteria; phylum Pseudomonadota; class Gammaproteobacteria; order Burkholderiales; family SG8-39; genus JAABQT01. The sequence continues at coordinate 4,397 of DASTHP010000078.1, forward strand.
TTGAGCGCCTCCATGCTCTCCCACTTCTCGACCACCATGAAGGTGTCGGGGCCGATCTTCGTCTGGAAGCCGAGCGCGTTCTCGGCGTCCACGACCGCACCGTACTCGATGCAGCCCTTCTCGGCCTTGACGGCGGGCACGTTGGCGCGGAAGTGCTTGAGGATCTCCTCGCGCTTGCCAGGCTTGGCGGTGACGACGGCGACGACGTGGATCATGGCGTGTTCTCCGTGGGTGGTGAAGTGTCGGGTGCTGCGAGCGGTCGGCTAGGCGAGCTTCCTCAGCTTCTGCAGCGAGCGCATGCGCCAGGGAATCTGGCGCTCGGGAAAGAGGCGCGGAAACTCCGTGTAGCTCACCTCGCCCACGTAGATGTCGCCGCGCGAGTCCACGGCGAGGCCGTGCGGCGCGACGAACTTGCCGGCTTCCAGGCCCGGCCCGCTCTCGCCGCCCAGGCGCGCCAGGGTGCGGCCCTGCCGGTCGACGATCGTGAGGCGCGGGCCCAGGTTTGGGTGGTTGCGGTTAAGCGGCATGCCGGGCCCGAGCTCGCCGATGACAAAGCGCGTCTGAGGACCGCGGCAGCAGTACAAGCCGCAGGGCCGATGCATGTTCACCCACTGCGTCTCGTAGCGGCCGTTGCCGTCGAACACCTGCACGCGATGGTTCTCGCGGTCGGCGACGTACACCCAGCCCTCGGCGTCGGTGGCGATGTTGTGCGGAATGTTGAACTGGCCCGGATCGGTGCCCGGTTCGCCCCAGGAGAGCAGCAGCTTGCCGTCGAGCGAGTACTTGTGCACGCGCGCATTGCCGTAGCCGTCGCTCACATAGATCTCGCCCTTGGGCGACTGCGCGGTGTGCGTGCAGCGATGAAACGGCTCGCCGCTCATGTAGGGCGCGGGCTTGCCGGGAACGCCGAGCTCGAGCAGCACTTTGCCCTCGGTCGTGCACTTGCGCACCATGTGGCCGCCGTCATCCGTGAGCCAGAGGACGTCCTCCGCATCGATGTGCAGCCCGTGCGCGCGCGGGTACTGGCCCTCGCCCCAGGAGCGCAGGAAGTTGCCCTCATGATCGAACACGATCATCGGGTGCTCGCCGCGATTGAAGACGTAGACGCGGTCCTTGCTGTCGCAGGCGACCGCCGCGACATCCTTGAGCTCCCAGCCCTCCGGGAGCTTCGCCCAGTCCTCCAGCACCTCGTAGCGGTGCTCCCCGCTGCCTAAGACGATCGACATAGCGTCCTCCGAAAATCGGGGTCAGGGCCGAATTTTTCCTGCGACATGAAATTGGGGTCAGGGCCGAATTATTTGTCAGGAAAATAATTCGGCCCTGACCCCATTTTCACCATGCGATCGCGAAGGCAGGGAAGCATTCGGCTTTGGAGCCGCGCGGGTCGCAGCCGGCCTCGATGAGGCCGGTGTCCACGTCGTAGGCGGCGCAGGAGACGAAGCCCTCGGTCCAGTCCGGCGCCACGTCCAGGTCGTGGCCGCGGCGGCGCAGCTCTTCCAGCACTTTCGGCCCGAACCGCGGCTCGATGCGAACGCGGTTCGGCTCGGAGGCGTGCGGTGCGAAGAAGCCCGGCGTGTGCTCCGAGGATAGGCGCGGCGCCTCGATCGCCTCGGGAATCGACATGCCGAAGGCAGCGCGGCATAGATAGAACTGCAGCAGCCACTGCCCCTGGTTGTCGCCGCCCATGGTGCCGAAGGCCATCCAGGGCTTGCCGTTGCGGAACGCCATCGAGGGCGTGAGCGTGGTGCGCGGGCGCTTGCCCGGCGCCACCACGTTGGGATGGTGC
>DASTHP010000079.1:0-3452 GCA_035718125.1 Burkholderiales bacterium
CGCGCGGCCGCTGATGAAGGAGCTGGCCGACTATTGCAACGGCTCGGTGTCGATGGGCATGCGCGACCGCCTGAGCATGGTCTACGTCGAGTCCTGCCGCAGCGGCAACGGCATCGCCACGCTGCCCGACATCGGCACCGCGGTGCCGATCGCGCAATCGGTGATCGGCCGCGCCTACATCGCTTCCTGCACGCCGCCCGAGCGCGATGCGGTGCTCAACCAGCTCAAGGTGAAGGAGCCGGAAATGCACCGCAAGTACCGCCCGCAGATCGACAAGTCGCTCGAGGACATCCGCAGCCGCGGTTTCTGCCTTTCGCTCGGCGAGGTGCTGCGCGAGGTGCACGCGGTGGGCACGCCGATGCGCCGCACCGTCGACGGCGAAGTGGTGGCGTTCAACTGCACGGTTCCCGCGTTCATCCTGAAGAAGGGCCAGCTCGAGGAAGACATCGGCCCGCGCCTCGTGGCGATGGTGCGCAACATCGAAGCCTCGCTCGGCATGCACTAGCGACGGCGCGTTGCCGGGGCCAAGGGAGCCGGTGCAGGAGCTGATCGCCCAGTTCAGGGAGCTCGACGAGGACCTCAGGGCCTTCGCCGTGCAGGCGCTGCGCATCGGCGTCATCCTGCTGCTCGCCTGGGCAGCGCAGGCACTCGCGGCGCGCCTCATCCGGGCGTTCCGCGAGGTCATGCGCCGCCGCACCGGCGGCGAAGAGCTCGCGCGCATCGAGACGCTGGCGCGCGTGATCCGCAACGCCGCCGCGGTGGTGATCGTGCTGGTCGCCGGCATGCTGGTGCTGGGCGAGCTGGGCATCTCGGTGGCGCCGATCCTCGCCACTGCGGGCGTGGCGGGCATCGCCATCGGCTTTGGCGCGCAGAGCCTGATCAAGGACTACTTCAACGGCGTCTTCCTGCTGCTCGACGACCAGCTGCGCCAGGGCGACGTCGTCGAGATCGCAGGCAAGGGCGGGGTGGTCGAGGAGGTCACGCTGCGCTTCGTGCGGCTGCGCGATTTCGACGGCCACGTGCACTACGTGCCCAACGGCGAGATCAAGGTGGTGACCAACCGCACCCGCGGCTTCGCGCAGGCGGTGATCGAAGTGGGCATCGCTTACCGCGAGGATCCCGACGAGGCGTTCGCGGCGATGCGCGAGGTCGCCGAGGTGATGCGCGCCGAGCCCGATTGGGCGCGGCGCATCGCCGAGCCCCTGGAAGTGATCGGCGTGGAGCGCTGGGCGGATTCCGCCGTGATGCTGCGCGCGCGCCTGAAGGTGGTGCCGCCGACCGAGCAGTGGAGCGTGCGCCGCGAATTTCTCAAGCGCCTGAAGCGGGCGTTCGACGAGCGCGGCATCGAGATCCCGTTTCCCCATCTCACGCTGTACGCCGGGCAGGCCAAGGACGGCGGCGCGCCGCCCTTCCGGGTCGCCGGCGACGGCAAGTGAGCGCCCCATAACTGCGCACGCGGGGGGGCTGCTAGGATAACCCCCGCACCCGCGCGGCTTGCGCCGTGCTTCCCGAGGGAGAAGGGGCCATGAGACACGTTGCACTGCTTTGCGCCGCCGCGCTCGCGGCGTTTCCGCTTCACGCCCAGCAGTTCCCGCAGCCCGGCAAGCCGGTGCGCATCGTCGTCCCGTTCGCGCCCGGCGGACAGACCGACATCCAGGCGCGCGCCATCGCGCAGAAGATGGCCGAGTCGCTCGGCGCCTCGGTGATCGTGGAGAACCGGCCCGGCGGCTCCACGGTCATCGGCGCGCGCGAGGTGCAGAAGGCGGCGCCCGATGGCCACACCTTGCTCTACACGATCGCGACGCACGTGCAGATCCCGCACCTGTACCGGACCCCGCCCTGGGACGCCTTCAAGGACTTCACGCCGGTCACCGCGGGCGCCAAGTCCGCCACGATCCTCACGGCGCACGTCTCGCAGCCCTACAACACGATCCGCGGGCTGGTCGAATACGCCAAGGCCAATCCGGGCAAGCTCAACTACGCCTCCTTTGGCGCGGGCTCGACCTCGCATCTGAACGGCGAACTGTTCAAGCGCCTGGCGGGCATCGACATGGTGCACGTGCCCTACAAGGGCAGCGGCGACGCCATGCAGGGGCACCTTTCCGGCGTGACGCAGCTGTTCTTCGACGGCCCGACCACCGCGATCGCCAACGCGAAGACCGGCCGGGTGAAGATGCTCGCCGCCGCGGCCGAGACGCGCTACGAGGCGCTGCCCTACCTGCCGACGATGCGCGAGCTGGGCTACGACGTGGGCATGTGGGGCTACCTCTGGTTCTGGGGCCCGGCGAACATGCCGGCGGCCACCGTGGATGCGGTGTACCAGCACCTGGTGAAGGGCATCCTGCATCCGGAGGTCAAGGAGCTCTTCGCCAAGGGCGGCTCGGAGGCCTCGGGCATGCCACCGGCGGAGATGGGGCGCGTCGCGCGCGACCTCGATGCGCGCTGGGGCAAGGTGATCCGCGAGCTCGGCGTGAAGCTCGATCAGTAGGAAAGCGCGCGCGCATGCCAGGACCTCTCGAAGGCCTCAAGATTCTCGAGTTCGAAGCGATCGGCCCCGGACCCTTCGCGGGCATGCTGCTCGCCGACATGGGGGCGGACGTGCTGCTGGTGGACCGGCCCGCGTCCACCGACCTGGGGTTGAAGCGCGAGCGCTGGATGGACGTGATGCTGCGCGGGCGACGCTCGGTGACCCTCGACCTCAAGTCCAAGGACGGCGCAGCCGCCGCGCTCGAGCTCGTCGCGCGGGCCGACGCGCTGATCGAGGGCTTTCGCCCCGGCGTCATGGAGCGCCTCGGGCTCGGGCCGGACGTGTGCCTCAAGCAGAACCCGAAGCTGGTGTACGGGCGCATGACCGGCTGGGGCCAGGAGGGGCCGCTCGCCCCGCGCGCCGGCCACGACATCAACTACATCGCGCTCGCCGGCGTGCTGAACGCGTTCGGCCGCAAGGGCCAGGCGCCGGTGCCGCCCTTGAACCTCGTCGGTGATTTCGGCGGCGGCGGCATGCTGCTCGGCTTCGGCATCACCTGCGCGCTGCTGCACGCCCGCAAGACCGGGCAGGGCCAGGTGGTGGACGCGGCGATGGTGGACGGCGCGGCACTGCTGGCGGCGATGTTCTCGGGATTCCTCGCCGCCGGCCGCTGGTCGGAGGAGCGCGGCGTCAACATCCTCGACACCGGCGCGCCCTGGTACGACTGCTACGAGACCCAGGACGGCAAGTTCGTCGCCATCGGCGCCATCGAGGCCAAGTTCTTCGAGGAGCTGGTGCAGCGCCTCGGCCTCGCCGGCGTGCCGCCGCAGAACGACCGTGCCGGCTGGCCGGCGATGCGCGAGGTTTTTGCGCGCACCTTCAAGGGCAAGACCCGCGACGAGTGGGTCAAGGTGTTCGAAGGCTCGGACGCCTGCTTTGCGCCGGTGCTCAGCTTCTCGGAAGCGCGGCGCCATCCGCATAACCT
>DASTHP010000080.1:0-3277 GCA_035718125.1 Burkholderiales bacterium
ATCGCGCGCTACGCCTTCCACGCCGCGACCATCTGGTCCTACGACATCGCCTACATGATGTACGGCTCGCACTTCATGCTGGGCGCGGCCTACACGCTGCTGCGCGGCGGGCATATCCGCACCGACATCTTCTACATGAACTGGAGCCCGCGCACCAAGGGCATCGTCGACGCGAGCCTGTACCTGTTCCTGTTCTTCCCGGGCATGGCGCTGTTCTTCTGGATGGGCCTGCAGGAGGCGCTGCACTCCTGGGACATCAAGGAAGTATCGGACGCGAGCCCGTGGCGGCCCATCATCTATCCCTTCAAGATGGTGATCCCGGTGTCGGCGGCCTTGCTCATTCTGCAGGGCGCCTCCGAGTTCCTGAAGAGCCTGTACGCCGCGCGCAAGGGCCACCCGCTATGAGCAACGAGTACCTCGGGCTCATCCTGCTCGGCGCGCTGCTCGCCGGGATCTTCGTCGGCTTCCCGATCGCTTTCACGCTGATCGTGCTGTCGGTGGTGTTCGGCTACATCGGCTTCGGCGACACCGTGTTCTACCTGATGGTGTTCCAGACCATCGGCCTGATGAAGGAGGAGACGCTCGCCGCGGTGCCGCTGTTCATCTTCATGGGCCACGTGCTCGAGCAGGCCGGCTTGATGGAGCGATTGTTCAAGTCGTTCCAGCTGATCCTCGCGCCCCTGCGAGGGTCGCTCTACCTCGGCGTGCTGCTCACCGCGACGCTGTTCGCGACCGCCACCGGGATCATCGGCGCCTCGGTCACGGTGATGGGGCTGATGGCGGCGCCCACCATGATGAAGGCGGGCTACGACCCGAAGATGTCGGCGGGCGCGATCGCGGCCGGCGGCACGCTCGGCATCCTGATCCCGCCCAGCGTGATGCTGGTGGTGATGGGACCGGTGGTGGGCGTGTCGATCATCAAGCTGTTTGCCGCCGCGATCATCCCGGGCCTGATCCTCGCCGGCCTGTACATCGGCTACTGCCTGGTGCGCAGCCATCTCGATCCGAAGCTCGGGCCGCCGCTGCCGCGCGATATGTGGGCGACTTCCGTCGGGCAGATCGTGAAGGAGTTCGCCGCCGGCATCGTGCCGATGGCGACCATCATGTTCGCCTCGCTGGGCAGCATCATCTTCGGCTTGGCGACGCCGACCGAAGCGGCGGCGATGGGCGCAGCGGGCGCCGTGCTGCTCACTATCGCCTACGGCAGGCTGAGCCTGAAGGCCATGCGCGAGGCCTGCCTGAAGACGCTGGAGACCTCGAGCCTGGTGCTGTTCCTCGCGGTGGCCTCCAACATCTACGGCTCGGTGTTCACGCGCCTGGGCACCAGCACCATGATCGCCGACGCGATGCTGGCGCTGCCCCTGCCGCCCACCGCCATGCTGCTCGTGCTGATGGCGGTGATCTTCGTCCTCGGCTGGCCGCTCGAGTGGCCGGCGATCATCTTCATCTTCCTGCCCATTTTCATGCCGGTGGTGGAGGGCCTGAAGATCGACCTGGTCTGGTTCTGCACGCTGGTGGCGGTGAACCTGCAGACGGCATTCCTGTCGCCCCCGGTTGCCATGGCGGCCTATTACCTGAAGGCGGTGGCGCCCAAATGGGAGCTGGGGCAGATCTACCGCGGCATGACCGCGTTCATGCTGCTGCAGCTGGTGGGCCTCGCCATCGTGTTCTTTTTTCCGCAGACCGCGTTGTGGCTGCCCGACAAGCTCTTCGGCAAGGGATGAAGCGGCACCCGCAGATGCTTGTAACCAGGAGGTTACTTGTCTTGACAGGCGCTATCGCAGGGGCCTAGATTGCAGGAAGTCAAGCCTCGTTTCGCTTTCGGCATTTTCGTTTCAGATGCGCCCGCGCCGCGGGCGCGTTCAATCGGAGGAGGAGATATGCGCAAGCTTGCACGTGTGTTACTCGCCACGGCGGCGGCAGGCGTCGTGGCGGCAGTACCGGCACCAGCCTGGTCCCAGCAGAAGATCGTGTTGAAGGGGCAGTCATCTCACCCGGCGTCGTCCAACCTTCACCTGTTGTTCAAGCAGTGGGGCGAAAGCGTGGAGAAGATGTCGGGCGGCCGCGTGAAGATGGAGACGCTGCCAGGCGGTGCCGTGGTGCCGCCGTTCGAGGTGTTCGATGCCGCTTCGCGCGGCGTGCTGGATGTCGGCGCAGCGACGCTCGGCTACATCCTCGGCAAGAGCCTGGCGGGGATTCCGCTCTCGCACGGCCCGCTGTTCGGCATGGACGGCATCGACTATTACGGCTGGTATCAGGACGGCGGCGGCACGAAGCTGCTGGAAGAGTACTACCGCGACATCGTCAAGCTGAACCTGGTGGCGTTTCCGGTGCCGACCGACTATCCGCAGGGCCTCGGCTGGTTCAAGAAGCCGATCAAGAGCCTCGCGGACCTGAAGGGCATCAAGTACCGCATCTTCGGCATCGGCGCGGAGACCTACGGGCGCCTGGGCGTGTCGGTGGTGACGCTGCCCGGCGGCGAGATCGTGCCGGCGATGGAGCGCGGCGTGATCGAAGGTTCGGAGTGGATCAACTGCGCGGAAGACAAAAAGCTCGGCCTGCACAACGTGGCGAAGTACTACTACACACCCGGGATGCACGAGCCCGTCACCGGCGGCCAGCTGATGGTCAACGGCAACACCTGGAAGAAGCTTGGGCCGGACGTGCAGGAGATGATGAGGGTGGCGGCTTCCTACGCGATGACGCAGCGCAACTTGATTCTCGCCCGGGAGACCGCGGAAGCCTGCCAGGAGCTGATCAAGGGCGGCACGCAGATGGTACGTACGCCCGACGACATCCTGATCAACTTCCTCACGGAGTGGGAGAAGATCCAGGGCGAGTACGCGAAGAAGGACCCCTTCTACAAGAAGGTGATCGACAGCCAGAGGAAGTATGCGGAGCTGATCGTGCCGTTCCGCATGTCCTGGTATCCGAACTACGACTTCGCGGGCAAGTTCTACTGGAAGGACAAGATCTACCTGAAGTAGCGCGCGCCGCGAGAGCGGCAGCCTGAAGCGCGGGCGCCGGGTCCCCCCGGCGCCCGTTGCATTTATAATCGCTCCCCCGCCCGGCAAACACCCCAGGAACGAAGAAAGCGACCCATGGCAGGCAGACTCGCCGGCAAGACCGCGTTCATCACCGCCGCCGCCCAGGGCATCGGCCGCGGCGCCGCGCTCGCCTTTGCGCGCGAGGGCGCGCGGGTGTGGGCCACCGACGTCAACGCGAAGGCGCTCGCCGAGCTGGAAGGCAAGGACGGCATCCGCACGCGCGTGCTCGA
>DASTHP010000081.1:0-5910 GCA_035718125.1 Burkholderiales bacterium
ACGGCGACGGCTCCGGGCGACTGCGGCACGCAGGAAGGCATTGGCCCGGAAGGCGGCGAAACCCGCTATGCCGATCCTCGTTACGACAACGCAAGCGACTACGCCGGTTTCTCCATGGCGGGCATTCTCGACGTCAATGGCGCGCCGGTTGCCGGCCTGGTGGGCTACAACGCCAGCGTGGCGATCCAGAACGCCGGCGGCGATTTTCCTTCGGCCATTCCGGCCGACGCGGCCCTGCGCATCACCGTGACCGTCGCGGGACCGGCCAATGTGAACGTCGTCCTGCAAGGCTACAGGCTGCGCTATGCGCCCAATGCGCCTTGAACGTCCGATGCGCCGTGCAGGCGGCGTGACGCTGATCGAGCTAGTGGTGACGATCGTCATTATCGCCATCATCGTCACCGCGGTCGCCTTCTTCCTTGATCCCTTGCGCCAGAGCACCGACGTCGCGGTGCGCGCGGAGCTGACTGACATCGCGGACAACGCGTTGCAGCGCGTGGGCCGCGACGTGAAGCTCGCGCTGCCCAACAGCGTGCGCGTGGCCAGCTCGGGCGGCGCGCTCTATGTCGAATTCCTCGCGGTGCGGACCGCAGGCCGCTACCGGGGCGAGGGCGGCGGCGCCGCCGCCGCCAACGATTGCCCGGCGACTGACGCGTCCCTCGGCACGCCGGGCAACGACCAGATCAGCTTCGACACGGTGAACGACACCTGCTTCAAGTCCATCGGCAAGGTGGCCGACGCGGCGACCATCGTCGTGAACAGCGACCAGCTCGTGCTCAACAACCTCGGGCCCGGCTTCGCGCAGCAGGACGCCTTCGAAGCCAGCCCGGCGAACGTTGCGCTGGTCACCGCGGTGGATCGGACCACCGAGGTGAACCGCGATCGCATCGATTTCGCTCGGGCATCGCCCTTCCAGCGCACGCTGCACGACTCGCCGGGCAAGCGCTTCTTCGTCGTTTCGGGCCCGGTGACCTATGCCTGTGATCCGGCGCTGCGCACGCTGCGGCGCCACTGGGGCTATACCAACGCCTCGCCCCCCGCCCAGCCCACCAGTTTCAGCGACGGCAGCTCCGCGCTGATCGCCGAGAACGTGACGGGTTGCGGCTTCGACTACACGAACGTGGGGCCGCAGTTGAACCTGCTGACCATGCGCCTCACCCTGCAGCGTCCGCGGTTCGACGGCACCAGCGAGACCGTGAGCCTGTACCACGCGGTGCACGTCAACAACACGCCATGACGACGCTGCCCCGCCGCTCGCGCGGCTTCGCCCTGGTGCTGGCCCTGTTCCTCATCGTGTCGTTGGCGGCGATCGGCGCGTACCTGGTCACCGTCTCGAATGTGCAGGTCGAATCGACCACCAAGGACGAGCTGGGTGCCCGTGCGTACCAGGCCGCGCGCGCCGGGCTCGAGTGGGGCGCCTACCGGGTGCTCCGCGACACGAACTGCGCGCCGGGGCCGGTCGTCATCGCGTTCGCAACGGCGGAGCTGGCCGGGTTCCAGGCCGAGGTCACTTGCGAGGATTTCGGGCCCGAAGCCGAGGGCGGCGGGACCGTCAACACCTTCCGCATCGTTTCCACGGGCTGCAATCTCAATCCGTGCTCGGGGGCACCGGGACCCACCTACGTCAACCGGCAATTGCAACTGACGGTCGCCCGGTGAGATCGGCACCCAAAAATCGGACGGACGGCAATAGGGTAAGATTACGGAAAATTCATTGACAACAAGTGCTTATTGATCTAATTTGAAGTCAAATAAGCGGTTTGGAGCGGGGGTAGGCATGAAATGGCCATTCGCGCGCGCTACGCGCGAGCCCGGTTGGCTCGTCGTCAGCCTGCGTCCGACGGAGATCAGCTTCGTGCATGGCCAGTACGCGCCAGGGGGCGCCTCCCTCGTCGATCGCTGCGGAACGCGCGCGCTGGACGCAGAGGACTCGGGCGTCGAGCGCCTCGCCAAGGAGCTCGGCTTCGACCGCTACCAGTGCTCGACGCTGCTCGCGCCCGGGGACTACCAGATGCTCCTCGTGGACGCGCCGAATGTCCCCACCGCCGAGCTGAAGACCGCGATCCGCTGGCGCATCAAGGACCTGCTCGACTACCGCGTCGACGACGCGACCGTGGACGTGCTCGAGGTGCCGCGCAATCCCGCCGGGGGAGAGCGCGGCCATTCGATGTATGCGGTCACGGCGCGCAACGACGTGATCCAGTCCTGCATCGGGCGGTTCGAGGCGGCGCACATCCCGCTCACGGTCATCGACATCGAGGAGACGGCGCAGCGCAACGTGGCCGCCCTGTTCGAGCGCGACGAGCGCGGACTGGCGCTGCTGCACCTGGGCGAGGAACAGGGACTGCTCACCATCAATTACCGGCAGGAGCTGGTGCTCGCGCGCCGCATCGAGGCAGGCATGCGCGCGCTGCTCGCCGAGGGCGGCGCGACGCGAGAGGAGCAGTTGCAGCGGATTCTTCTGGAGCTGCAACGCACCTTTGACCACTTCGACCGGCAATTCGCCTATGTGCCGGTGTCCAAGCTGATGCTGGCGCCCGGTCCCGCGGACTCGGGGCTGCTCGAGTTCCTGGCGGCCAACCTCGACATGCCGGTGGAGCGGGTGCATTTGTCCAGCGCGATCGCGTTCGGTGCGCGCGCCGAGCTCGAGCCGGAGGAGGAGTGGCGCCTGTTCCATCTCATCGGCGCGTCGCTGCGCCACGAAGCCAAGGCGCTGTGATGCGGGCCCGATGAGCCAGCAGATCAATCTTTTCAACCCGCTGTTCCTGCGCAAGGAAAAGTACTTTTCCGCGCGCACCATGGTGCAGGCGTTGGGACTGATCGCGCTCGGTCTTGCGGCGCTCTATGCCTTCGCCGTGTTCCAGACGCGGAGCCTGGAGCGCACGGCGACCGAGTATGCGCGCCAGGTCGGCGCGCAGCGCGACCAGCTCGTGCAGCTGGGCGGGCAGGGCCGCAGCAAGCTGCTCGAGGCGGAAGTGGCGCGACTGGAGGCGGACCTCAAGTCGCGCCGCGCGCTGGTCGAGGTGCTGCAGGGTGGCGAGCTCGGCAACACGGAGGGCTTCTCGGAGTACTTCGCCGCCTTCGCGCGCAATCCAATGCGCGGGGTGTGGCTCACGGGGTTCAGCGTCGGCGACAGCGGCAACGAGCTGAAGATTCGCGGTCGCGTGCTCTACCCCGACCTGGTGCCGGCGTACCTCAAGTCGCTGAACGCGGAGGACGTCATGCGCGGCCGCCAGGTGACCGACCTCAAGCTGGTGGCGCGGGACGAGTCGCTGGCGCGGCGCGGCGAAAAAGGGGCTGGCCCCGCGGCCGGTCCCGAGCGCTATGTGGAATTCGATCTCTCGGCGCCGCTGCGGGTCGCCGAGGCCGTCAAGGCGCCCGGCAAAGGCGGCAGGCCATGAAGGCGATGCTCAAGCGCTACGCGGAACGCATCGACAACGCGACCCTGCGCGAGCGCGTGCTGCTGTTTGCGGCCGCCACGCTGGTGCTCGTGTTTCTCGGCAATGCGCTGCTGCTCAAGCCGCTGCGTGACGCACAGCGCCGCCACTCGGCCGAGATCGCCCAGCGCCAGACCGAGCTGAGCACCGTGCAGTCCGAGTTGCAGCGCATGGCGCGCGGGCGCGAAGCGGACCCGGATGCGCGCAACCGCGGGCGCCTGGCCGCGCTGCGCGCCGAGGAAACGGTGTTGAACGCGCAGCTCGCGGAAGAGCAGCGCCGCTTCACCACGCCGCTGCGCATGCGCGAAGTCCTCGAGGAGATGCTCGAGCGCAACAAGCGCCTGCGGCTCGTCGACATGAAGACGCTGCCGATCACGGACCTTGCTTCCACGCAGGGCCAGGCTGGCCGGCGCATCTTCCGGCACGGCGTCGAGCTCACGCTGGTGGGCAGCTATCTCGAGCTGCACGCCTACCTGCGCGCGCTCGAAGCGCTCTCCACGCAGCTCTACTGGGGCAACCTCGAGATGAACGTCACCGCCTACCCGTCGGTAAGCCTCAAGCTGACGGTATACACCGTCAGCTTCGACAAGGCGTGGCTCGTCGTATGAGGCGCCTCCTGATTCTCGGCTTGGGCCTGGGCCTGGCTTGCACCGCGCCGGCGCAGACCAAGCCGCTCGCCGACCCGACGCGCCCGCCCAACGTGTTGCCGGAGACCGCCGAGGCGGCGTTCGTCGAGGGCCCGCGGCTGCAGTCGGTGCTGATCTCCCCCGGCCGCCGCAGCGCGGTGATCAGCGGCACGACTGTGGCTCAGGGCGGAAGATTCGGCGATGCCCGCGTGGAGTTGATCTCCGAGTCCGCCGTCGTGCTCCGGTATGCCGATCGCAGGGAAACGCTGCAACTGCTTCCCAGTCAAGATAAGCGGGCGCGCCGCGCTGCCGCTACACCGAAGGAAACCCCACGATGAAGCGATTGATCGCATGGATTTGCCTGGTTGGCGTCGCGGCGTGCAGCTATCCGCCCCCGCGACTCACCAGCGTCGACCCCGAGATCCGGGCGCAACTCCCCGATCCGTCGGCGAGCCGCAAGCCGCCGGCAGGGGCGCTACCGGAGCAGGCGCTGCTGCCGCCTCTGCGCATGGAGATGCCCGCCGTCCAGGGGCGGCCCATCGACCCGCGATTCGACCTCTCGGTTAACAACGCCCCGGCGGCCCAGGTCTTCATGTCGATCGTGTCGGGCACGCGCTATTCGATGCTGCTCAACCCCGAAGTTTCCGGCATGGTCACGGTAAACCTGAAGGACGTCACCATCGTCGAGGCGCTCGACTCGCTGCGCGAACTCTACGGCTACGAATATCGTATCGACGGCACACGCATCTTCGTGCAGCCGGCGGGGCTGCAGACCAAGATCTACCGGGTCAACTACATCGTCGGCAAGCGCAAGGGCAAGAGCGACCTGCGCGTGCAATCGGGGTCGCTCGCCGATACCTCTGGAACCACGACTCCGCCTGTTCCAGTCAGCTACGCCTCGCCCTACCCGCCGGGGCAGTCGGCGGCGGACGCCGCCAGCCGGTACGGGTCCGGGCGCACGATCGAGAGCACGCGCCTCGAGACCGAGACGAACAACGACTTCTGGGACGACCTGCGTACTGCGCTGCATACCATCGTCGGCGGTGGCGCCGGGCGGCAAGTGGTGATCACGCCCCAATCGGGGATCGTGCTGGTGCGCGCGTTCCCGCAGGAGCTGCGCGCGGTGGAGAACTTCCTGCGCGAAACCCGCATTACGGTTGAGAGGCAGGTGATGCTCGAGGCCAAAGTCGTCGAGGTGTCGCTGAACGACGGCTTCCAGTCGGGTATCAATTGGGGCCTGTTCCGCACGAACGAGTCGCCGTTCGGCTCGATCGGCCAGTTCGGCAACAACACGCGGCTCGGCACATCGACCAGCGGTGTGAGCAACCTCAGCGGCGGCATTGCGGCGGATCCGCTGGCCGGAACGGTGACAACGCTGACGACGGCCGCGAAGAACCCGGGCGCGGTCTTCGGACTGGCGTTCCAGACCTCCAACTTCTCGGCGCTGCTCTCTTTCCTGGATTCGCAGGGCACGACGCAGGTGCTCTCCAGCCCGCGCATCGCCACGCTCAACAACCAGAAGGCGGTGCTCAAGGTCGGCACCGACGAATTCTTCGTCACCAATGTCGCGACCGTCACGACGACGACGGGAACCACCACGCAGCAGACGCCGACGGTGACCGTGGCGCCGTTCTTCTCCGGGGTGATGCTCGATGTCACGCCGCAGATCGACGAGGGCAACAACATCACGCTGCACATCCATCCGTCGATCAGCGAGGTCACCGAGTCGCGCACCGTCGTGGATCTGGGTGGCTCGAGTCCCTCGATCACCTTGCCGCTGGCGAGATCCCAGATCAACGAGTCCGACACCGTGGTGCGCGTCACCGACGGCAACATCGTGGCAATCG
>DASTHP010000082.1:0-7523 GCA_035718125.1 Burkholderiales bacterium
CGCGCACGAACGCATCAAGCCGTACGCCAAGCGCACGCCGGTGCTCACCTCGAGCACTGTCGACGCGCTTACCGGCGCCAGGGTGCACTTCAAGTGCGAGAACTTCCAGCGCATGGGCGCCTTCAAGTTCCGCGGCGCCTATAACGCGCTGTCGCAACTCTCGCCCGGGCAGAAGCGCAAAGGCGTCGTCGCGTTCTCCTCGGGCAACCACGCGCAGGCGGTGGCGCTCTCCGGCAAGCTCCTGGGCGTGCCCGCCACCATCGTCATGCCGACCGATGCGCCGAAGGTGAAGCTGGAGGCGACGCGCGGCTACGGCGCGGAAGTCGTGATGTACAACGCCAGCAATGAGGACCGGCAGAAGATCGCGGAGAAGCTCGCCGCCGAGAGAGGCTTGACCGTCATCCCGCCCTTCGACCATCCGCACATCCTCGCCGGTCAGGGCACTGCGGCGAAGGAGCTGATCGAAGAGACCGGGCCGCTGGACATCCTCATGGTTCCTTGCGGCGGCGGCGGGCTGCTCTCGGGCTGCTCCCTCGCGGCCAAGCATCTCTCGCCGCAGTGCCGCGTGGTCGGCGTGGAGCCGGCGGCGGGCGACGACGGCTTGCGCTCGTTCCGCTCCGGGAAGCTCGAGAGCGTGCCGCTGCCGGACACCATCGCCGACGGCGCGCGCACCATGTCGCTCGGCAAGCTCACCTTCGCGCTCATCCAGAAGAACGTGGACGACTTCCTCACCGTGACGGACGAGGAGCTCCTGAAGTGGATGTTCTTCCTCTGGGAGCGCATGAAGATCGTGGTGGAGCCCACCGGCGCGCTCGCGGCGGCCGCGCTGCTCCAGGGGAAGATCGACGCGAAGGGCAGGAAGATCGGCGTGGTGATCTCGGGCGGCAACGTCGATCTCGCCTGGGCCGCGCGCCAGCTCGCGCGCTAGGTCGCTGCGCCGTAGAAGGCGTAGCGCGTGCCCTTCACCGCCTTCGACGCGTACATCGCCTTGTCGGCGAGCCCGATCAGCGCGTCTGCGTTCTCGGCATCGTCGGGATACACGCTGATGCCGATCGAGCAGCCGATGTGCGCCGGCCCGCCCTCGATGGCGATCGGCACGCTCACCATGTCGGCCACCTTCTCCGCCACCATGGCGGCATCCTCGGCGCGGTCGAGCTCACCCGCCAGGATCACGAACTCGTCGCCGCCGTAGCGCGCCACGGTGTCCGAGCCGCGCACGCTGGTGCGCAGGCGCGCGGCGAGCTGCACCAGCGCCTGGTCCCCCGCCGGGTGCCCGCGCGTGTCGTTCACGCGCTTGAAGTCGTTCAGATCCACCATCATCACCGCCACCTTCTTGCGGTTCCTCTTGGCGAGCTCGAGCGCGAGGGCCAGGCGCTGCTGCATCGAGATGCGGTTGGGCAGGCCGGTGAGCGGGTCGTGCTGCGCGATGAAGCGCAGGTGCTCCTCCTGCTTGCGCAGCTGCTCCATCAGCTGCTCGCGCTCGAGCGCCTCGGCGCGCAGGCGCTCGTTGGCGCGGTTGAGCTCCACGGTGCGCACCGCGATGCGCGTCTCCAGCTCGCGCTCGTTCTCGCGCGTCGCCTCCAGCAGCAGCTGCTGCGCCTCCAGCGAGTCCGCATGCGCTTGCGCGCGCTCGCGGCGCAGCGTGTTGATGCGGTCGGCAAGCGCGAACGACAGCAGCAGCACGTCGAGCGCGAAGCCGATGTGCAGGCCGTAGATGGTGATGAAGTTCGTCGGCACCAGCGCGAAGTTGCGCAGCGCACCGAACAGGATGAAGCCGAGCAGCCCCGCCCAGGCAAAAAGGAAGTAGCGCGCCGGCCGGTAGCCGACGAACAGCGCGCGCACCGCGACGCCGGTGGCGATCGCCGCGGTGGCGAAGCCCAGAACCGAGATCACGCGCAGCACGTCGCCGTATTCGAGCGGCCAGCCCGAGGCCGCGCTCGCGGCCAGGGCGGCGCCGGCGGCCACGACCGCGCGCATGGCCAGGGCGGCGCGCGGGGCGATGCGGCGCATGTCGAGGAACGCGTGCGCGAACAAGGCCCCCAAGCCGAGCGTGAGCGCGAGCGTCATCGCGACCGCGTGGTTCGCCGCCCAGACATTGCCCGGCCACAGGTACTGGAAGGCCAGTCCGTCGTAGCCCATGAGGAAGACGCCGAAGGCGGCGGCATACAGCACGTAGTAGAGGTACAGGCGGTCCTGCACCGCGACGAACAGCATCAGGTTGTAGAGCACCAGGGCGAGCGCCAACCCGTAGAACAGTCCGAGCAGCAGCTGCACGTCGCGGTCGCGCTCGGCGAAGGCTTCGGGCCGCCACAAGGCGAGCGGCACCGTGAGCACGCTCTGCGACTGCACGCGCAGGTAGTACTGGTGCTCGCCCGCCAGCTGAGGTGCCGCGAAGCGAAACACGTGGTTGCGGTGCTTCACTTCGCGCGCGTCCCAGGGGAAGGTGTCGCCCGCGAGCCGCTTCCAGTAGCGCGGCCCGCCCTCCACCGCCGGCTCGGGCACGTAGAACTCGATGCGATCGATGCTCGGGAACGCGATCTCGAGCATCAGTTCCTCGCCCGCCGGCGCGCCGCCGGGCAGCGAGAAGCGCAGCCACCAGACCGCGCGCGTGTAGCCGAAGTTGACGGGATCCGAATCCGCGGCGGCGAAGCGCCGCGCTTGCTCGGGCTGGCGCACCTCCTCCAGGGCCAGGCGACCCGTCGGATCCTCCAGCACCTCGACGTAAGCGCCGAGGGAAACGCGGCCTTCGGCGCCCGGCAGCGGCGCCGCCTCGCGCGCGAGTGCCGCGGACGCAGCGATAAATACAGCCAGCAGGGCGAGAAGGCGCGGCATGACGCGCCGGATCATAGTCCGGCGCCGCGCCTGCGTTAAGTGGTGCGGCGAATCGCAGGCGCCGTCGGGTCCGGCGCGGTGCTTGCGTTAAGATGCGCGCCTCCATGCGAGCCATCCAGATCGAGAAACCCGGCGGGCCCGAGGCACTGCGTCCCGCGGAACGGGCGCGCCCGGAGCCCAAGCCCCACGAGATCCTCGTGAAGGTCGCGGCCGCCGGCGTCAACCGCCCCGACGTGCTGCAGCGCATGGGCCTTTACGCCGTGCCACCGGACGCTTCCGACCTGCCGGGCCTGGAGATCGCGGGCGAAGTCGTCGCCTGCGGCAGCGCGGTCAGGATGTGGAAGGTGGGCGACAAGGTCTGCGCGCTCACGCACGGTGGCGGCTATGCCGAATATTGCGTGACACCCGAAGTACAGGCGCTGCCCGTGCCCGAGGGCCTGTCGATGGTCGAGGCGGCCTCGCTGCCCGAGACCTTCTTCACGGTCTGGTCCAACGTCTACGACCGCGGGCGCCTCGCGCCGGGCGAGACGCTGCTGGTGCAGGGCGGCAGCTCCGGCATCGGCGTCACCGCCATCCAGATGGCGAAAGCCACCGGCAACCGCGTGTTCGCCACCGCCGGCTCGGAGGAAAAGTGCGCTGCCTGCGTGAGGCTCGGCGCCGAGGCCGCTTTCAACTACAAGACCCAGGATTTCGTGGCGGGCGTGAAGGCGGCGACCGGCGGTAAAGGCGTGGACGTGATCCTCGACATGGCGGCGGGCGACTTCGTGCCGCAGGAGCTGAAGGCCCTGGCAGAAGACGGACGCCTGGTGTTCATCGCGTTCCTGCGTGGCATGAAGACCGAGCTCGACGTGAACGAGCTGATGCGCCGGCGGCTGACCCTCACCGGCTCGACGCTGCGCCCGCGCCCGATCGCGTTCAAGGGCGCGATCGCCGCCAGCCTGCGCAGCCGCATCTGGCCGCTGATCGACGCTGGCAAGATCAAGCCGGTGATCTACAAGACCTTCCCGCTCGAGCAGGCCGCCGACGCGCACCGGCTGATGGAGTCGAGCGCGCACATCGGGAAGATCGTCCTGACGCTCTGACATGCGCCGGTCGACGGACTGCCTCCTCGTCGTCGACGTGCAGAACGACTTCATGCCCGGCGGCGCGCTCGCCGTGCCGCACGGCGACGAGATCGTGCCGCTCGTCAACCGCATCGCCGCCCGATTTGCCGTCGTCGTGCTCACGCAGGACTGGCATCCCGCCGGCCACGCCTCGTTCGCCTCGAGCCATCCCGGCCGCAAGCCTTTCGAGCCGATCCGGCTAGCCTACGGGGCGCAGGTGCTCTGGCCCGATCACTGCGTGCAGGGCACGCCGGGCGCAGCCTTTCACGCCGGCCTCGACATCCCGCACGCGCAGCTCGTCATCCGCAAGGGCCACCACAGGAAGGTGGACAGCTACTCGGCGTTCCTCGAAGCCGACCGCAAGACCCGGACCGGCCTCGACGGCTACCTCAAGTCGCGCGGCGTAAAGCGCGTCTTCTGCGCGGGGCTGGCGACGGACTTCTGCGTCGCCTGGACCACGATGGACGCCCGGCGCTTCGGCCTGCAAGCCGTGGTGATCGAGGATGCGTGCCGGGCGATCGACACCGGCGGCTCGCTCGCCGCCGCCTGGCAGGGCATGAACAAAGCCGGCGTCAGGCGCCTTTCTTCCGCAGCCCTGCTCTAGCCGCGCGCGGCGGCTCGGCGGGCGCCGCCTCGTCCGCCGCCGCCTCGCGCATGAGCCAGCCGACGAACGCGGCCACTTCCGGCCGGCCCTGCGCGTGCGATGAGACGATCGCGTAATAGGCGCGCGCCACTTCGGCCGCGCGCTTGAACGGCGCCACCAGCTCGCCCGCGGCGAGCACGTCCTTGACGAGCGGGCTGCGGCCGAGCGCGACGCCGTGCCCGGCGATCGCCGCGTTGATGATCTGCTCGTAGCCCGTGAACGACAGCCGTCCCGCGGGCTTGAGCTCCGCCAGGCGCTCGACTTCGAGCCAGGTGCGCCAGTGCAGCCACGGGTGGCGCGCGTCGGGATCGTCGTACTGCAGCAGGACGTGATGCCGCAGGTCCGCGGGCTCCTTGAGCGGCCGGCGCGCGTCCTTCAGCAGCCTCGGGCTGCAGACCGGAAACACGCGTTCGCCGAAGAGCCGCTGCGCGTCGGCGCCGGCGAGGCTCGCCGGGCCGTGGCGGATCGCCACGTCGAGGCCGTCGCGCTCCAGATCCTGCACGCGCGTGTCGGCTGCAATGCGCACGTCGACGTCGGGATGCGCGCGCGTAAAGCCGGCCAGCCGCGGGATCAGCCACAGCGCGGCAAGCGAATGCGTCGTGGTCACGGAAAGCGCGCGCCGGCCCGACTGGGCGCGCAGGCGGTCGGTCGCCGCGCGCATCGTCGCCAGCACCTGCGCGGCTGCCGGGTAGAACTGCTGGCCGGCGTCGGTCAGCGCAAGGGCGCGGTGCCGCCGCTGGAACAGCGTCACCCCGAGCTGCGCCTCCAGCTCCTGCATCTGCCGGCTCACCGCCGACTGCGTGAGGTGCAACTCCTCGCCCGCGCGCGTGAAGGAAAGCAGGCGCGCCGCCGCCTCGAAGCCGCGCAGCAGATCGAGGGAGGGCAGCCGCACCGCCGCCGTCTTCACATTCCTATCGTTCATGCATGGCCTGCAGATTTACCGTTTGAGAGCCCGCGAGCAAGGATGCACCATGCGCATGCCAAACGCAACCCGAAAGGAGACGGCGATGAGGATCGAACTGCAACCCGGTGCCCTGCGGCTCGCCCGCGGGCAGACGCTCAAGGTGACCGACGCGCTCGGCAGCACCATCCGCTGCAACGAGGGCAGCGTCTGGATCACCGAGGAGAACCTGCGCAAGGACGTGGTACTCGAAGCCGGCGGCTGCTACCGGCTGCGCCGCCCCGGCCTCGCCCTGGTGCACGCCTTCGGCGACGCCACCGTGGCGCTCGCCTGACACCCAAGGAGACGAACCATGGAACTGACACTGAACAGGTACCTGCAGGAGGAGGGTCTGCGCGAGGAGCTCGAGCGGCGCGCGCACCACGAGCGCGCCGAGGAGATGCACCGCTTCTTCGCGCAGTCGACCGAGGCGCTGCTGGGCCGGCATGCCAGCACGCCCCTGCGCCAACCCCGCGCCTGCGGCTGAGGCCAGTCCGCCTTCAACCGAGCACGCCGCCTTAGAATATGCGCTTCCCGCAAGGAGAAGCGCATGTTCAAGGACGGCCTGCTCAAGGGCAAGAATATCCTCGTCACCGGCGGCGGCACCGGACTGGGCAAGGAGATCGCCGCCCGGTACCTGCAGCTCGGGGCGGACGTGTGGATCGCGGGACGGCGCGCCGGCGTGCTCGACGCGACTGCCAGGGAGCTGATGGCACAGCACGGCGGGCGCGTGCGCACGCACGCCGTGGACATCCGCGATTTCGCCGCGGTGGACGCGATGGCGCAGCGCATCTGGGACGAGTCGGGGCCGCTCACGGGTCTGGTCAACAACGCCGCCGGCAACTTCATCAGCCCCACCAAGGACCTGACGCCGAACGGCTTCAACGCCATCGCCAACATCGTGTTTCACGGCAGCTTCTACGTCACGCATTCCGTGGGCAAGCGCTGGATCGCCGGCGGCGACAAGGGCTCCGTGATCTCGATCCTCGTCACCTGGGTGTGGACGGGCTCGCCGTACGTCGTGCCCTCGGCCATGTCGAAGGCCGGGCTGCACATCATGACCAAGTCGCTCGCCGTCGAGTGGGGCAAGCACGGCATCCGGCTCAACGCCATCGCGCCGGGGCCCTTCCCTACCGAGGGTGCGACCAAGCGCCTGCGCCCGGGCGCGGATTTCGGCGACTCCACCAGGGTCAACCCGATGCGGCGCATCGGCGTGATGTCGGAGCTGCAGAACCTCGCCACCTTCCTCATGGCCGACGGCTGCGAGTGGCTCAGCGGCGAGACCATCGCCATCGACGGCGCGGGCTACCTCGCCACCGGCGCCTCCTTCACCGAGCTGGACAACATGACCGACGCCGACTGGCAGAAGGCGCGCGACCTCATCAAGGCGCAAAACGACAAGGACCGCGCCGGCCGGGCGGCCTAGGCACGCTGCGAACGCAATGGCTGCCGACAAGCTCGCCCCGCGCCCCGCCGCGACGCTGCTGCTGCTGCGCGACGGCAGCCTCGGCCCCGAGGCCTTCCTCCTGCAGCGCACGAAGAGCGCCGCGTTCCTTGCCGGCGCGCACGTGTTTCCGGGCGGCGCGCTCGACAAGGCCGACCGCGATATCCGCGTGCTGCGGCGCGTGGCCGGCATCTCCGACGCCGAGGCGAGCGCGCGGCTCGGGGTGGAAGCCGGCGGCCTCGCCTACTGGGTGGCTGCGATCCGCGAGTGCTTCGAAGAGGCGGGGATCCTGCTTGCCGAAGGCGAGGAAGGCGGCGCGCTGGATGCCCGGCGCGTGGCGGCGCTCGCGCAGTACCGCGGCTTGCTGCATGCGGGCAAGCTCGCCTTCCACGAGTTCCTCGAGAAGGAGCGGCTGGTGCTGCGCGGCGCGGATCTCGCCTACTTCGGCCACTGGATCACCGCGCCGGGGCGCGCGCGGCGCTTCGACACGCGCTTCTTCCTCGCGCTCGCGCCCGGCAACCAGCCGGGCGCGCACGACGGCACCGAGCTGATCGACAGCCT
>DASTHP010000083.1:0-6514 GCA_035718125.1 Burkholderiales bacterium
CTGCTCGGCCGCAAGATCGTGGTCATCGAGAAGGACAGCCAGCTCAAGCCCGACATCGGCAAGGCGGCGCTCGCCGCCGCCTTCGGCGACGACAAGGTGGACATCGCGATCGGCCCGGTCGGCTCGGGCGTGGCGCTCGCCATGCTGCCGGTCGCCGAGGAATACAAGAAGATCCTGCTGGTCGAGCCCGCGGTGGCCGACTCGATCACCGGCGACAAGTGGAACCGCTACATCTTCCGCACCGGGCGCAACTCGACGCAGGACGCCGTGGCCGGCGCCGCCGCGCTGCCGAACGACGCCGTCATCGGCACGCTGGCGCAGGACTACGCCTTCGGCCGCGACGGCATCAAGGCATTCAAGGACGCGCTGGCCGCCGTCGGCTCCAAGGCGAAGATCATCCATGAGGAATACGCGCCGCAGCAGACCACCGACTTCACCGCGCCGGCGCAGCGCCTGTTCGAGGCGCTGAAAGACAAGCCCGGCCGCAAGGTGATCGTGGTCGTCTGGGCGGGCGCGCACCCGATGGCGAAGCTGATGGACCTGAAGCCGCAGCGCTTCGGCATCGAGATCGCGCCGGGCGGCAACATCCTGCCCGCGATGAAGGGCTGGAAGGACTTCGCCGGCACGGAAGGGGCCATCTATTACTACTACGGCTTCCCGAAGAACAAGATGAACGACTGGCTGGTCGCCGAGCACCGCAAGCGCTTCGGCGCGCCGCCCGACTTCTTCACCGCGGGCGGCTTCGCGGCGGCAAGCGCGGTGGTCGAAGGCATCCGCAAGGCGGGCGGCACCGAAACCGAGAAGCTCATCGCCGCGATGGAAGGCATGAGCTTCGAGACGCCGAAGGGGCCGATGACCTTCCGCAAGGAAGACCACCAGGCGCTGCAGACGATGTACCACTTCCGCATCAAGAAGAACCAGGCGAACGAGTGGGACCTGCTCGAGCTGGTGCGGGAGATCCCGGCCGCTCAGCTGCCGATCCCGGTACGCGTGCCGCGCTGACCGCTCGGTACAGGGGAACCCTACGGTTCCCCCGTACCCCCTCCCCAACCGAGAAGAGGTTGTGGCTGAGCGCGCCGTACTCGAAACGCACGGCCTGACGATCCGCTTCGGCGGGCACGTCGCGGTGGATGCGGTGTCCTGCGCCTTTGCGCCGGGCACCCTCACCGCGATCGTCGGGCCGAATGGCGCGGGCAAGACCACCTACTTCAACCTGATCTCGGGGCAGCTGAAAGCCACGGCGGGGCGCGTTTCGCTCTACGGCGAGGACATCAGCCGACTCACCGCGCCGCAGCGCACGCACCGCGGCATCGGCCGCGCTTTCCAGCTCACCAACCTCTTCCCGCGCCTCACGGTGCTTGAGAACGTGCGCCTCGCCGTGCAGTCGCGCGCCGGCCTCGGGCGCGATGCCTGGTCGATGTGGGGCCGCCACATAGAGCTGGTGGAGAAGGCCGAGCACTTCCTGCATCGCGTGGCGCTCGCCGACAAGCGCGCGCTCGTCGCCTCCACCCTGCCTCACGGCGACCAAAGGAAGCTCGAAGTGGCCATCCTGCTCGCGCTCGAGCCCGACGTCTTCATGTTCGACGAGCCCACCGCCGGCATGAGCGTGGACGAGGTGCCGGTGATCCTCGCGCTCATCGAGCACATCAAGGCGCAGGGCGACAAGACGGTGCTGCTGGTGGAGCACAAGATGGACGTGGTGCGCTCGCTCGCCGACCGCATCATCGTGCTGCACCAGGGCGCGCTCGTCGCCGATGGCGCGCCGGCGGAGGTGATCGCCTCGCCAATCGTGCAGGAAGCCTACCTGGGGGTGGCGCGTGCCTGAGCCGCTGCTCGCCCTCGCCGGGGTGAATACGCACATCGGCCAGTACCACATCCTGCAGGGCGTGGACTTCGCAGTCGAGCGCAACTCGCTCACCATGCTGCTGGGCCGCAACGGCGCGGGCAAGACCACCTGCCTGCGCACCATCATGGGCCTGTGGCGCGCCTCCGCCGGCGCGGTGCGCTACGACGGCCGCGACATCACGCGTGCGCCGACCCCCGACATCGCGCGCCAAGGCATCGCCTACGTGCCAGAGAACATGGGCATCTTCGCGGGCCTCACGGTGCAGGAAAACCTGCGGCTCGCGGCGCGCGCGGGCGAGCCGGACGCCAGGCGCATGGCATGGATCTTTGGCCTCTTTCCAGCCATGAAGACCTTCTGGAACGCGCTCGCCGGCAACCTCTCCGGCGGCCAGAAGCAGATGCTCGCCATCGCGCGCGCCATCGTGGAGCCGAGGAAGCTCCTGCTGGTAGACGAGCCGACCAAGGGGCTCGCGCCCGCGATCATCGCCAACATGGTGGAGGCGTTCCGGGAGCTCAAGCGCACCGACACCACGATCCTGGTGGTGGAGCAGAACTTCCACTTCGCCCGGTCTCTGGGCGACGCGGTGGCGGTGATGGATTCGGGCCGCATCGTGCACACCGGGCGCATGGACGCGCTCGCCGCCGACGGCGGGCTGCAGACGCGCCTGCTTGGGCTGTCGCTGGACTCGCACCAGTGACGACGACGCAAGCTACCGCGCCGGCCGGCTTTCCCATCACGGCGCGCAGCGCCGTCGACTGGATCCCGCTCGCCCTCGTGCCGGTGCTTGCCCTCGCCGCGCTGCCGCTTGTCGGCAGCGTGCCGACCTGGGTCACGCTCACCGTCGCAGGACTGGCCATGGGCATGATGATCTTCATGATGGCCTCGGGCCTCACGCTGGTCTTCGGCCTGATGGACGTGATGAACTTCGCGCACGGCATCTTCATCTCGGTGGGCGCCTACGGCGCTGCCACGGTGCTCACGCGCATGCGGCCGCAGATGGAAGCAGGCACCCTCACCTCCGACCTCTCGGCGATGGTTCCCGCGGTACTCGCCGCGATCGCGCTCGCGGGCTTTCTCGGCTGGTTCTTCGAGCGCGTGCTGATCCGTCCCGTGTACGGCGACCACCTCAAGCAGATCCTCATCACCATGGGCGGGCTGATCGTCTTCGAGCAGTTGATCCACGTGGTGTGGGGGCCGGACATCATCCCGCTGCCGCGGCCCAGCGCCATCACCGGGGCCTTCATCCTCGGCGACGCGGCGATCGAGCGCTACCGCGTGCTCGCGGTCATCGTCGGTCTCGCCGTGTTCGCGGCCATGTGGCTGCTGCTCAACCGCACGAAGATCGGGTTGCTGGTGCGCGCCGGCGTCGAGAACCCGGAGATGGTCGAGTCGCTCGGCTATCGCATCAAGCGCCTGTTCGTAGGCGTATTCGTCGCCGGCTCGGGCCTCGCGGGCCTCGGCGGCGCGATGTGGGCCATGTACCAGGAGCAGGTCACCGCCCAGATGGGCATGCAGGTGCTGGTGGTGATCTTCATCGTCGTCATCATCGGCGGGCTGGGCTCGGTAGGCGGCTGCTTTGTCGGCGCGATGCTGGTGGGCCTGATGGCCAACTACACGGGCTATCTCGCCCCGAAGCTCGCCCTCGGCTCCAACATCCTGCTGATGGTGCTGATCCTGCTTTGGCGCCCGCGCGGCCTCTACGCCATCGGCAAAGCCTAGTGCCATGCTGATGCGTCTTCTCTCCGGCGACTATCCGCGCAGCCGCGTTCTCAGCGTGGTTCTGGTCGCGATCCTCGTCGCGCTCGCGCTCGCGCCCTTCGTCTTCCCTGGCACGAAATCCCTCAACGTCGCCGCCAAGGTGGCGGTGTTCGTGCTGCTGGTGGCGAGCTACGACCTGCTGCTCGGCTACACCGGCATCGTGTCCTTCGCGCACACCATGTTCTTCGGCATCGGCGGCTACGGCGTGGGCATCGCCATGGCGAAGCTCGGTACCGGCTGGGGCGCGCTCGCGCTCGGCATCGGCGCCGCGCTCGCGGCCTCGCTCGCCATCGCGCTGGCGATCGGGCTGCTCAGCTTGCGCGTGCGCGCGATCTTCTTCGCCATGATCACGCTCGCGGTCGCTGCGTTCTTCCAGATCCTCGCCTCGCAGCTCTCGGCGTTCACCGGCGGCGAGGACGGGCTGACATTCCGCCTGCCCGAGCTGCTGCGGCCGGGCACCGTGCTCCTCAACCTGTTCGGCGTGGAGGTCAATGGGCGGCTGGTGAGCTATTACATCGTGTTCTTCGGCGCGCTGGCGCTCTTCCTCGGCTTGCTTCGCGTGGTGAATTCGCCCTTCGGGCGCGTGCTGCTGTCCATTCGCGAGAACGAGTTCAGGTCGGAAGCGCTCGGTTACCGCATCGTCACCTACCGCACGGTGGCCAACTGCCTCGCGGCGCTCGGCGCCACCTTCGCCGGGATCCTGTACGCGATCTGGCTGCGCTATACCGGGCCCGACACCACGCTGTCCTTCAACATCATGATCGACATCCTGCTGATGGTGGTGATCGGCGGCATGGGCACGATGTACGGCTCGGTGCTCGGCGCGACGCTGTTCGTGGTGGCACAGAACTACCTGCAGGACCTGATGAAGGTCGCGAGCACCGCGACCCAGGGTGTGCCGCTGCTGCCGAACCTCCTGCATCCGGACCGGTGGCTCTTGTGGCTCGGCGTGCTGTTCATCCTGTGCGTGTACTACTTCCCCACCGGCATCGTCGGCAAGCTACGGGCGGCGCGGTGAACTCGCGCTACCTCACGTGCGCAGGCCGCGAGCTGCACTACATGGAATGGGGCGCGCAGCACCGCGACACCGTGATCGCCTGGCACGGCCTCGCGCGCACCGGCCGCGACATGGACGACATCGCGGCGCACCTCGCGCTGCGCTATCGCGTGATCTGCCCCGACACGATCGGCCGTGGCCTCTCGGAGTGGAGCCCCGCGCCGGAGAAGGAGTACTGCCTCGCGTTCTACTCGAAGCTCGCCGCGTCGCTCATGGACCAGCTCGGCATCGAGGAAGCGTACTGGCTGGGCACCTCGATGGGCGGCGCGATCGGCCTGCACGCGACGTCCGGCGCCCTGAAGGGCCGCATCCGGCGACTGGTGCTCAACGACATCGGCCCCAAGCTGGGCGAGGCGGCGGTGGAGCGGATCCGCACCTATGCCGGCAATCCGGCGCAGTTCGAGCGCATGAGCGAGCTCGAGCAGTACTTCCGCACCATCTACAAGCCCTACGGCTGGCTATCCGACGAGCAATGGCGGCGGCTGACCGAGACCTCGGCGCGGCGCACGGCCGAGGGCAAGGTGACGCCACATTACGATCCGAAGATGGTGCTGCAGTTCACGCACTACCCGGCCGACTACGACCAGTGGGAAGCCTACGACGCACTGGACATACCGACGCTATGCCTGCGGGGGGAAAACTCGGACCTGCTGCTGCCGGAGACGGCGGAGGCGATGCGCTCACGCGGCCCGCGCGCCGTGGTGGTGACGATCCCCGGCTGCGGCCACGCGCCGGCGCTCAACGTGCCCGACCAGTTCGCCCTGGTCGAGCGCTTCCTGAACGGAAGGTAGATTACTTGCCGGCGAGGGCCGCGCGGCTGCGGTTCTTGCCGCGGGATACCGCGCCTTTACGCAGGGCCGAGCCGTAGTTGTGGCGGTTGTCGCCGGCGGCCTTGGCCGCCTCGCGCATGCGTTGCTCGGCGATGGACTCGCGTTTCAGGGCTGCTCCGTACTTGCGCTTCATGGCTGCTCCGGCGGCTGGATAGCAAAGGGGCGCAATCATACCTCAGCCGCAAGCAAAATCGGGGTCAGGGCCGGCCTTTCATGGGGTCAGACCCCGGTTCTTCTGTGCCTGGGGTCTGACCCCGATTCTGCGACCCTGACCCCGATTTTCGACTACGAGGAGATCGGGGTCTGACCCCGGTCTTCTTCCGGCGCGGCCGCTTTGGTCCGCACGCCGACGAAGCGGGCGAAGAACAGGCCCGCCTCGTAGAGCAGGCACATCGGCACGGCCAGCATGAATTGCGAGAGCACGTCGGGCGGGGTGACGATCGCCGACACCACGAAGGCGCCGACGACCACGTAGGGCCGCGCCTGCTTGAGCTTGTCGATGCCCACCACGCCGAAGCGCACCAGCAGGATCACCACGATCGGGATCTCGAAGGTCACGCCGAAGGCCAGAAACATGGTGATCACGAAGCTGAAGTAGGCCTCGATGTCCGGCGCCGGCGTGATGGATTTCGGCGCGAAGTCGTTGATGAAGGCGAACACCTTGCCGAAGACGAAGTAATAGCAGAACGCCACGCCGAGCAGGAACAGCACCGTGGAGAGCACCACGATCGGCAGCGCGAGACGCTTCTCGTGCTCGTACAGGCCCGGCGCGACGAAGGCCCAGGCCTGGTAGAGCACGTAGGGCAGCGCGATCATGAACGCCACGAGCGCCGTCACCTTCATCGGCACCATGAACGGCGTGATCACCCCCGTGGCGATCATGCGGGCGCCCTCGGGCAGCGCCTGCATCAGTGGCGCCGCAAGGAAGTCGTAGATCGCGCCGGCGCCCGGCCAGAGGAACAGGACGACGAACGCCGCGAGGAAGGCGAACAGCGCGCGCATCAGCCGCTGGCGCAGCTCGAT
>DASTHP010000084.1:0-2524 GCA_035718125.1 Burkholderiales bacterium
TCCTGGTGACCAAGGACCCGCTCGGCTTCCAGTACATGGGCCGCTTCAACCACCTGCACCCGCCGTTCAACAACCCGAAGATCCGGCAGGCAGCGCTGGCGGCGATGCAGCAGGAGCCGTTCCTGCGCGCGCAGGTCGGCATCAAGGAGTTCTACAAGTCCTGCGCGTCGATGTTTACCTGCGGCACGCCCTACGGCAGCGCCAAGGGCAGCGACATCCAGTCGAAGTCCAACATGAAGAAGGCGCAGGAGCTGCTCAAGGCCTCGGGCTACGACGGCACGCCCGTCGTGATCCTCAAGCCGACCGACCTCGCCGCAATCCAGAAGCTCCCGGACGTGGCGGCGCAGTTGCTGCGCCAGGCCGGCTTCAAGGTGGACCTGCAGGCGATGGACTGGAACACGGTGGTGTCGCGCCGCGCCAAGAAGGAGCCGCCGGCGCAGGGCGGCTGGAACATCTTTCTCACCGCGTGGGTCGCGCCCGACATCTGGAACCCGCTCACCAACGCCGCCATCGGCTCGCAGGGCGAGAAGTCCTGGTTCGGCTGGCCTACGGACGAGCAGATCGAAAAGCTGCGCGACCAGTTCGCGCGCGCCACCGACGACGCCAAGAAGAAGGCGCTCGCCGAGGCGATCCAGGTGCGCGCCTTCGAGATCGGCACGCACGCGCCGCTCGGCGAATACGTCAATCCGCTCGCCACGCGCAAGAACATCTCCGGCTGGGTGATCGGGCCGGGTGACATCTACTGGAACGTGAAGAAGAACTAACCTGACGGAGATCTAGACGAGGGCCCCGCAAGGGGCCCTTTTGCCGGGGGGGATCTGAAGGGGGGCGGAGGCATCGGGTCGCAGCCCCCCTTTCTCATATGTACACGTTCATCGCCAGACGACTGCTGTCGACGATCCCGGTGCTGCTCGTCGTGGCGGTGCTGATCTTCCTCATGCTGCGGCTCACGCCAGGCGATCCCGCGGCGATCCTCGCGGGCGACGCCGCGAGCAGCGAGCAGATCGCCCAGATCCGCACCAGCCTCGGGCTGGATCGCTCGATCCCTGTGCAGTTCGGCATCTGGGCGAGCAACCTGATGCAGGGGGAGTTCGGCCGCTCCTACTTCTACAAGATGGAGGTCACTCAGCTCATCGCGCAGCGCATCGAGCCCACGCTCGCGCTCGCGACGCTCACCATCCTCATCGCGGTGCTGGTGTCGGTGCCGCTCGGCGTCATCGCCGCGTGGCGCTTCGGCGGCTGGTTCGACCGCGCGCTGATGGGCTTTTCGGTGCTCGGTTTCTCGGTGCCGGTGTTCGTGCTGGCGTACCTGCTGATCTGGATCGTGTCGCTCAAGCTCGGCTGGTTCCCGGTGCAGGGCTACAAGCGCCTCGCCGACGGCTTCTGGCCATTCCTGCACCACCTGGTGCTGCCCGCGATCACGCTGTCGGTGATCTACATCGCGCTGATTGCGCGCGTCACCCGCGCCTCGGTGCTGGAAGCACTGGGCGAAGACTATATCCGCACCGCGCGCGCCAAGGGACTGCCCGAATCCCGCGTCCTGATGCGCCACGCGCTTGCCAATGCGGCGGTGCCGATCGCCACCGTCATCGGCATTGGCATCGCGCTGCTGATCGGCGGCGTGGTGGTGACGGAATCGGTGTACGCCATTCCCGGGCTCGGGCGCCTGACCGTGGATGCGGTCCTGGCGCGCGACTTCCCCACCGTGCAGGCGGTGATCCTCCTGTTTTCCTTCGCCTACGTGGTGATCAATCTGCTCGTCGACCTCTCCTACGTGGTGTTCGACCCCAGGATCCGCTACTAGGCCGCCACCCATGGACCCGCAAGCGCTCTCCGTAGAGTCGGCCAACATCGCGCGGCGCGAGAGCGCCTGGCAGCGTCTGCAGCAGCACTGGTCGGTGCGCATCGGCGGCGCGGTGCTGGCGCTGCTCGTCCTCACGGCCGTATGCGCGCCCTGGCTCGGCACGGTGGACCCTACGCTCTTCGATGCCGCCAGCCGCGACCTGCGGCCCGGCCAGAGCGGCGAGATCACCACGCTCGAGGGCGAGATGATCAAGCACCAGTTCCTCATGGGCTCGGACTCCTTCGGCCGCGACATCTACAGCCGGGTCATCTACGGCGCGCGCGTGTCGCTGCTGGTGGGCATCGCCACGGCGCTGCTTTCGCTCGCCTTCGGCATCGTGTTCGGGCTGTCGGCGGGATACCTGCGCTGGCTGGACGGCCCGCTGATGCGCGTGATGGACGGCCTGATGGCCATCCCCGCCATCCTGCTCGCCATCACGCTGGTGGCCATGTGGCGCGCGAGCCTGGTCACCGTCGTGGTGGCGATCGCGATCACCGAGGTCCCGCGCGTCACGCGCCTGGTGCGCTCGCTCGTCCTCTCCATCCGCGAAGAACCCTACGTCGAAGCCGCGGTGTCGCTCGGCACGCCGACGCTGAAGATCATGTTCGGCCACATCCTGCCGAACTGCATCGCGCCGATCATCGTGCAGGGCACCTACATCTGCGCCTCTGCCATCCTGGT
>DASTHP010000085.1:0-11395 GCA_035718125.1 Burkholderiales bacterium
CGGCGAGCGCTCCTCCATGTGCGGCGGAATCGTGTTGACGTAGGGCGTGAACGGCGAGAACGGGATGTAGGCGCCGCTGGTGCGCGCCTTCTCCACCAGGCGCTCGAGCAGGAAATGCGCGCGCTCGGGGCCTTCGCGCTCCAGCACCGTCTCCAGCGCGTCGAGCCACTCCTGCGTCTCGAGCGCGTCGTTGTCGTTGGCGGCAGGTTGTTGCGGAACGGCGGACATCGTTGCCTCCAGCTCGTGGCTTTCGGTTCTCGGCGCGGGAGCCTCTGGCCGGTTCGCGCGGTGGCGCGTCGCAGCCGATTGCGTCATCGTATTATGCAACACATGGCTGCCCGGTTGATCGACGGCAAAGCGCTCGCCGCCGCGGTGCGCGCCGAGCTCAAGCCCGCGGTCGTGGCGCTTGCGGCGCGCGGCGCGCGCCCGGGGCTCGCGGCCATCGTCGCGGGCGAGGATCCGGCCTCGCGCGTGTACGT
This sequence comes from Burkholderiales bacterium, assembly GCA_035718125.1. Taxonomy (GTDB): domain Bacteria; phylum Pseudomonadota; class Gammaproteobacteria; order Burkholderiales; family SG8-39; genus JAABQT01. The sequence goes on from DASTHP010000085.1 coordinate 480, forward strand.
GCGCAACAAGGTGCGCGCTTGCGAGGAGGTCGGCGTGCGCTCGGAGCTGCACGAGTTCGCCGCGGACGTCGCCGAGTCGAGGCTTCTCGAGTGCATCGCCGGCCTGAATCGGGACCCGGCCGTGCACGGTGTTCTCGTGCAGCTGCCGCTGCCCAGGCATCTGGACGACGAGCGCGTGCTTGCCGCGGTGTCGCCGGCGAAGGACGTGGACGGCTTCCATGCCGAGAATCTCGGGCTGCTCGCGCGCGGCACGCCGCGCTTCGTAGCCTGCACGCCAGCAGGGGTATTGCGGTTGCTGGACCACGCCGGCGTACCGCTCGCCGGGCGCCACGCGGTGGTGATCGGGCGCTCGGCCATCGTCGGCAAGCCCATGGCGCTCCTGCTCTTGCAAAGGGACGCCACCGTCACCATCTGCCACTCGAGGACCACCCGTCTGGCCGAGCTGGCGCGCCAGGCCGACGTGCTGGTCGCCGCGGCCGGACGGCCGCGCATGGTGGGCGCCGACATGGTCAAGCCCGGCGCCTGCGTCATCGATGTCGGCACCAGCCGCACCGCCGACGGCAAGCTCTCCGGCGACGTGGATTTCGCGGCAGTGCGCGACATCGCCGGCTGGATCACGCCGGTGCCCGGCGGGGTCGGACCGATGACCGTCGCCATGCTGGTTGCCAATACGGTGCGCGCCACGGAGTTGAGCCTTGCCTAGCAACAGCAACAATCCGCTGCTGGATTTCACCGGGCTGCCGCGCTTCGCGGAGCTCAAGCCCGTCCATGTCACGCCCGCCATCGACACGCTGCTCGCGCAAGCGCGCGCGGCGGTCACGCTCGCCGAGCGCGCGCGTCCCGCCTGGGAGGAGTTCGTCACGCCGCTGGAGGACGCCAATGAGCGCCTGGGCCGCGCCTGGGGACAGGTCGCCCATCTGCATGCGGTGCTCGACAGCCCCGAACTGCGCACCGTCTACAACGAGAACCTGCCGAAGGTCACGCAGTACTGGACCGAGCTCGGGCAGAACCAGGCGCTGTTTGACAAATATCGCGCGCTGCGCGCCTCGGCCGCGTTCGCTGCCCTTGCGCCCGCGCGCCAGCGCATCGTCGAGAACGCCTTGCGCGATTTCCGGCTGGGCGGCGCCGAGTTGGCGGCCGAGAAGAAGCCGCGCTACGCACAGATCCAGGAGGAGCTCGCGCGCCTCGCGGCCAAGTTCTCCGAGAACCTGCTCGACGCGACCAACGCCTGGACCCTCGTGATCGAAGACGCGTCGCGCCTCGCCGGCATCCCGGCGGACGTGCTGCAGGCCGCCCGCCAGGAGGACGGCCGCGGCTGGAAATTCACGCTGCACATGCCTTCCTACCTGCCCGTGATGCAGTACGCGGACGACCGCGCACTGCGCGAGGAGATGTACCGCGCCAGCGCGACGCGCGCTGCGGAGTTCGGCAAGCCGGAGATCGACAACACGCCGTTGATCGCGCGCATCCTGGCGCTGCGCCACGAGGCGGCGCGCCTGCTGGGCTACGCCAGTTACGCCGACGTGTCGCTGGTGCCGAAGATGGCCGACTCACCCTCGCAGGTCCTCGGCTTTCTCGAGGACCTCGCTGTGCGCGCGCGGCCGCATGCCGAGCGCGACCTCGCCGAGCTGCGCGAGTTCGCGCGCGATGAGCTCGGCCTGGCCAAGCTCGAGGCGTGGGACCTCGCCTACGCCTCCGAGAAGCTGCGCCAGAAGCGCTATGCGTTCTCCGACCAGGAAGTGAGGCAGTACTTTCCCGAGGATGCGGTGCTCGTGGGCCTGTTCCGCCTGGTCGAGACGCTCTACGGCGTGCGCGTTGCGCCGGCGAGCGCGCCGGTGTGGCACGAGGACGTGCGCTTCTTCGATCTGCGCGACGCCCAGGGCGGGCTGGTCGGCCAGTTCTACATGGACCTGTATGCGCGCGAGACCAAGCGCGGCGGCGCCTGGATGGACGATGCGCGCGCGCGGCGGCGGCGCGGCGCGGCGATCCAGACGCCGGTGGCGTATCTCAACTGCAATTTCCCGCGCCCCGTCGGCGGCAGGCCGGCGCTGTTCACGCACGACGACGTGATCACCCTGTTCCACGAGTTCGGGCATGGCCTGCACCACCTGCTCACGCGGGTCGAGGAGCTCGGCGTGTCCGGCATCGCGGGCGTCGAATGGGACGCCGTCGAGCTGCCGAGCCAGTTCATGGAAAATTTCTGCTGGGAGTGGGAGGTGCTGCGCCACATGACGCGGCACGTCGACTCCGGCACGGCCCTGCCGCGCGCGCTCTTCGACAAGATGCTCGCGGCGAAGAACTTCCAGTCCGGCCTCGCCATGCTGCGCCAGATCGAGTTCTCGGTGTTCGACATGCGGCTGCACTGCGACTTCGACCCGGCCGCGCGGCGCAGCGCGCTGGAGCTGCTGCAGGAGGTGCGTGAGCGCATCGCGGTGATGCACCCGCCCGAGTACAACCGCTTTCCGAACAGCTTCTCGCACATCTTCGCCGGCGGCTACGCGGCGGGCTACTACAGCTACAAGTGGGCGGAGGTGCTCTCCGCGGACGCCTACGGCGCGTTCGAGGAAGCGGCGAGCGTCACCGATGCGCAGACCGGCGCGCGCTTTCGCGACGAAGTGCTCGCGGTCGGCGGCAGCCGCCCGGCGGCGGAATCGTTCCGCGCGTTCCGCGGCCGCGAGCCGCGCGTCGATGCCCTGCTGCGGCACAATGGTATGATCGCCGCGTGATCGGGTGTGGAGGCTTGCCCATGCGCTCGGTGATCTTCGCCGCCTTGCTCGGCGCGGCCTGCGCCGCCAGCGCGCAACTGTACCGCTGGACGGACGAGACGGGACGCGTGTTTGTGACCGACACACCACCGCCCGCGTCCGCGCGCGGTGTCCAGAAGCTGCCGGCAGCTCCCGCCAGCACCGCTGCGGTCGACACCGCCAGCCTGCCCTATGCGGTACAACTCGCCGCCAAGGATTCGCCCGTCACGCTCTATACCGCGCCCGATTGCGAGCCTTGTGGCGCGGCGCGCAGCCTGCTCAATGCGCGCGGCGTGCCGTTCCGGGAAGTGCTGGTCGCGGACGAAGCGCAGCAGCAGGAGCTGCAGAAGGCCGTGGGCGCGCTCGCCGTGCCCTCGATCATCGTCGGCGGCAGCGTGCAAAAGGGGTTCGAAGAAGGCGCTTACCACGGCCTGCTCGACATCGCGGGTTACCCGAAAACCGGAGCGGCACCGCCCCGCAGCCAGGCCGAGCCCAAGCCGGCACCGGCGGCGCCGGCGGCGGCAGCGACCGAGGAGGCGCAGGCCAAGCCCGACGAAACCGCCGAGGCGGCGTCGAGCGGCCCTTACACGCCAGGCTCGACCGCGACGGGGAGACGCACGCGCAAGTAGGCAAGCGCTGCGCAGTTCGCGCGTCCGCGCCTTGCGGCCGGACTGCACCACTCGCATGAAGCTCGCGACGTGGAACGTCAATTCGATCAAGGTCCGGCTGCCGCAGCTCCTGGAGTGGCTCGCCGCGGCGCGGCCCGACGTGCTTTGCCTGCAGGAGCTCAAGTGCGAGGCGCCGAAGTTCCCGCGAGCGGAGCTAGAAGCCGCAGGCTACGCGAGCGCGGTCAGCGGGCAGAAGACCTACAACGGCGTCGCGATCCTGGCGCGCAGCGCGCCCACCGATGTCGTGGCCGATATCCCCGGCTTTCCCGATGACCAGAAGCGCGTCCTCGCCGCGACCATCGAGGGCCTGCGCGTGGTGTGCGTGTACTGCCCCAACGGCCAGGCGGTCGGCTCCGACAAGTACGAGTACAAGCTGCGCTGGTTCGCGGCGCTGCGCGAGTACCTGGCGGCCGAGCTGCGCAAGCACGCCCGGCTGGCCGTCGCGGGCGACTTCAACGTCGCGCCCGAAGACCGCGACGTGCACGACCCGAAGGCCTGGGAAGGCCAGGTGCACGTCTCCGAGCCCGAGCGCGCCGCGTGGCGCGCGCTTCTCGCCCTCGGGCTGAAGGACAGCTTCCGCCTCTTCGAGCAGCCCGAGAAGACCTATTCCTGGTGGGACTACCGGATGATGGGGTTCCGGCGCAACGCCGGGCTGCGCATCGACCACGTCCTGCTGTCGGATGCGCTCGCACAGGCCTGCATCGCGGGCACCATCGACAAGGCGCCGCGCAAGCTCGAACGACCCTCCGACCACGCGCCGGCGCTCGCTGAGGTTGCCTAGGGAAGCTCTGCGCAAGTCGCGCGGTGGCGCGGTGTCCCTGCGCCGGACCTACTGGCCCCCGCTGAGCGCCTTGCGCTCTTCCGTCGCGGGGTGCGACGAGAGGAACGTCGGCAGCATCGGCCCGCGCGGCGCTTGCGCTTCCATGCGTGCGAGGATCGCGCCGAAGTGTTGCGGCCCGATACCCGCCCGGCGCAGCAGCCCCAGCGCGTAGGCATCCGCCTCGCGCTCGTTGTCGCGCGAGAACTTCGACTGCAGCACCAGGGTCGGCGCCGCCGCCGCGAGCGAAGTCGCCGCCGCCACATCGCCAGTCACGCCGGCGACCAGAAGCGCGATCGCGGAACCCTCGAGCAGGCGGCGCATGATGTGCCGGTGGCGCACGTGGCCGAGTTCGTGGGCGAGCACGGCGAGGATCTCCTCGTCCGCCTGCGCCAGCGCCACCAGCTCGTCGGTGAGCACGATGATGCCCGACGGCAGCGCAAAGGCGTTCGCGCCAATGATCGGCGCCGAGCGGAACTCCAGCCGGTAGGCCGGCGCGTCGGGCGCGAGCGCGGCGAGAGCCCCGAGCCGCGCGGCGAGTTCCGCGCGCCGCTCTTCGGGCAGACCGGATGGCGCGAGGCCGAACTGGTCCATGCCGGCAAGCGCCTCGCGGCCGAGCGCGTCTTCCGCCTCGACCGGGATGTGCTCGGCGACCCGCGCGGCGGCATAGGGCAGTCCGTAGTCGACGATCGCCCAGAACAGCGCTGCCACGAGCAGCACCGCGAACGCGGCGAACGCCGGATGAGCCTCCATGCGGTGCACCACGCGCTGCAAAGGCCGCTCGCGCACCAGGCGGTCGATGGCGTCGTTGTCGTCGCTGACGCAGGCGCCGCCGCCCGGCAGGAAGATCCAGCGCGGCGTGGCGGCGATGCGCGTCGACACGCGCACGCGGCTCGACTCGAACTCGGCGTCGACGTCGCGCCCCACGATCTTGATCCTGCCGCCCGTGGGCACCAGCGTGACCGGGTGGCGCAGCGCGCGCTTGCCGTCGAAGTAGTGAGCGGCGATGGTGCTCATACGCCGAAGTCCACGTTGAAGATCTCGCCCAGCTCCTGGCCGGCGGCGCCGATGTTGACCAGGCCGGGTGCGGCCTCGTGCACCGTCTCCTCGCTCACCAGCATGGCGAAGTTCTGCAGCCGGTAGCGCAACGTGCGCACCACCGCCCAGGGCACCGCCAGGCCGAGCGTGAAGACGATGGCGAGGAGATTCGAGATGTACAGCCCCGCGAGGTCGATCGCGCCCAGCGTACTGGTGAAGCGCACGCCCGCGCCGTAGGTGTTGTCCCAGGCGAGGTTGGTGAGGCGCGCCTGGAGATAGGCATAGGCGAAGGCGTAGGCGATGTAGATCGCCAGCACCGGCAACAGGAACGCCAGCCATCCTGCCTGCGGCACCAGCACCGCCATCGGCGATACCACCATCGCGCCGAGCACGGCGACCACCGTCATTGCCGCAATGATCAGGCCGGAGCGGAAATAGATGCCGTACACCTTGCCCACCGGGATGGCGCAGCCCAGGGGTGAGGAACCGAACGCGTGGTGCGAGATCACGAACTGCTTGTGCCGCGCCATGAACCATGGAAAGGCGAGGCCCAGCGTGACGACGATCAGCAGCGGCATGGCGAGATACAGGGGCAGCGCCTCGCGCACCCGGGCAGGAAAGTCGAAGCGCAGTCCGCGCCAGGCGGAATTGCGCGCATTGAAGCGCAGCGCGCGCACCAGGACGAGCGGCAGCAGGGCGACGCCGGCGGCGAGGAATACCCAGATCGAATCCGGTACCAACTCGGTGACGATCGCGTAGACGAAGAACACGATCACCGCCAGGACGCGGCCCTTCAGGATGGCGCGCGCGCTGGCGAAATAATTGAACGAGTCCCCGTCCAGGCGCGTATTGCCGTAGAGGTAGCGGAGCTTGCGCACCTTCGCCCACGCCGAGTAGATGCCCAGCGTGAGCAGCGTGAACAGCAGGTTGACGATCCAGATGCGGAAATACTCGGCCGCCGAGCCGCGGAACTCGGGGCGCACCACCCGCTCGGCAGTTCCCGAGGCGGCCTCAGCTTGCGTGCCCGCCGGAATAGCCCCTCCCCAGGTCTCGCCGTCGTGAGCGCCGGCGAGTATAACGCGCTAGGCGACGCACCTCGCCACCCATGGAACCCGCCCTCGGCATCGGCAAGCTCGGCTTCAAGCGCTGGTACGAACGCCAGTTGATCGAAGGCCACGCCTGGCTGATCACCTGCGTGCTGTGCCTGATCGCGGTCGCGGCCTGCCTGGAGGAACTGAGCTTTCGCGCCCCGTTGCCGCAGGTGCTCGCCCTCGGTGCCGCCGTGTTCGCCGGAGGCGCGGTGGGGATCTACGGCTGGAACCGCTACCGGCTCATCATGGCCGTCGTGGAGCGCGTTGCCGAGCGCTCCACCTGCGCTTCCTGCCGCACTTATGCGGCCTTCCGGCTCATCGGCACGGAAGGGACCGCGATGCGCGTGCGCTGCCGAAAATGCGCGCACGAGTGGCGCATCGACTGATCAGTCGATGTACCTGTAGGCCGGCAGCGTGAGGAACTCGACGTAGTTGTCGTCGGCGGTGATGCTCTCGAACAGGCGCGCGCCTTCCGCGTACTTGCCGGCGGCATAGGCCGCCTCGCCGAGATAGGTCTTCACCTTGGGCAGCTCCTCCGCCAGCAGCTGGCGGAACATCGCCACCGTCACCTTGCGGCCATCGGCGAGCTTGCCCTTCTCGCTGCGGATCCACTGCCAGATCTGCGAGCGCGAAATCTCGGCGGTCGCCGCGTCCTCCATCAGGTTGAACACCGGCACGCAGCCGTTGCCCGCGAGCCACGCGCCCAGGTACTGGATGCCGACCGAGATGTTGTTGCGCAGACCCGCCTCGGTGATCGGCGCTTCGGGCCGGAAGTCCAGGAGGTCGCGCGCCGTGAAGTTCACGTCGGGGCGCTGCTTGCCGTACTGGTTGGGCTGCGGCATGTGCTCGTCGAACACCTGCTTGGCGATGGGCACCAGCGCCGGGTGCGCGACCCAGGTGCCGTCGCAGCCGTCGGTCACCTCGCGCAGCTTGTCGGCGCGCACCTTTTCCAGCGCCGCGTCGTTCGCCGCGGGATCGTTCTTGATCGGGATCTGCGCCGCCATGCCGCCCATCGCGGGCGCACCGCGGTGGTGGCAGGTCTTCACCAGCATCAGCGCGTAAGCGCGCATGAAGGGCGCGGTCATCGTCACCTGCGCGCGGTCGGCGAGGCAGAAATCCTTGTTGGCGCGGAACTTCTTGATGCAGGAAAAGATGTAGTCCCAGCGGCCGATGTTCAGCCCCGCCGAGTGCTCCTTCAGCTCCCACAGGATCTCGTCCATCTCGAAGGCGGCGACCACGGTCTCGATGAGCGCGGTGGCCTTGATGGTGCCGCGCGCGATTCTCAGCTCGTCCTGCGCCGCGTTGAAGATGTCGTTCCACAAGCGCGCCTCGAGGTGCGACTCCATCTTGGGCAGGTAGAAGTACGGCCCCGAGCCGCGCGCGATGAGCTCTTTCGCGTTGTGGAAGAAGTAGAGCGCGAAATCGAAGATGCCGCCCGCGACCGGCTTGCCGTCCACGGTGACGTGCTTCTCGTCGAGGTGCCAGCCCCGCGGCCGCGGCAGCAGCACCGCGGTCTTGTCGTTCAGCTGGTAGCGCTTGCCGCCCTGCTCCAGCGTGATCGTGCGCCGCACCGCGTCGCGCAGATTGACCTGGCCGTCGATCATGTTGTGCCAGGTCGGGCAATTGGCGTCCTCGAAGTCCGCCATGAAAGTGGAGGCGCCGCAGTTGAGCGCGTTGATCACCATCTTGCGGTCCGTCGGCCCGGTGATCTCCACGCGCCGGTCGAGCAGGTCCCTGGGTTGCGGCGCGACCTGCCACTGCGCGGCGCGGCTCTGCGCCGTCTCGGCGAGGAAGTCGGGGAGCTTGCCCGCGTCGAATTCCTTCTGGCGTGCGGCGCGCCGCGCGAGGAGTTCCTGCCGCCGCGAATCGAACTGCCGGTGCAGCTTCGCGACGAACGCGAGCGCCTCCGGCGAAAGGATCTGGGCGAACTCCGGGGTCATGCGGCCGGAGATGGAGACACCTTTCGGAAGCGGGCTCGAACTGTGCATCGGAGCATTTTATGCACCGGAATGTGGCACCGCAACATGAAAAATCAGCCTTATGGGTGTAGGCTGTTTTTCGATTGGCGGGCTTCCATTTCATATCGTGGGATAGTCCAGGAGCGGAGGTGCAAGATGGCCATGACCTACAAGATTCTCATTCTCGGTGCGTCCTACGGATCACTTCTCGCAACCAAGCTGCTACTCGCCGGACACAGCGCGAGGCTAGTCTGCCTGCCGGCGGAGGCGGACCTGATCAACAAGGAAGGCGCGCGCGTGCGCATGCCCGTCAAGGGCAGGGAGGGTCTCGTCGAGGTCGACTCGCGCAGGCTCCCGGGCCAGCTTTCCGCGAGCGGCACCGCCGGCGTCGATCCTGCCGACTACGACCTCGTCGTACTCGCCATGCAGGAGCCGCAGTACCGTTCGCCGGGCGTGCGCGAGCTGCTCGACGCCGTGGCAAAGGCGAAGGTGCCCTGCATGTCGATCATGAACATGCCGCCCTTACCATACCTCGCGCGCGTCCCCGGCGTCGCGGTCAAGGCGTGCAGGCCCTGCTACACGGATCCGACGGTCTGGGACAGCTTCGACCCGAAGTTCATGACGCTGTGCAGCCCGGATCCACAGGCGTTCCGCCCGCCCGAGGAGAAAGTGAACGTGCTGCAGGTCAGGCTGCCGACCAATTTCAAGTCGGCGCGCTTCGAGTCAGACGCGCATACCGCGATCCTGCGCCGGCTGGAGGCCGACATCGAGGCGGCCCGCTTCGACACCGGATCCGGAAAGGTCGAGCTGCCCGTCAAGCTCAAGGTGCACGACTCGGTGTTCGTGCCGCTTGCGAAGTGGGCGATGCTGGTGGCCGGCAACTACCGCTGCGTCACGAAAGGCGAAGTACGCACGATCAAGGAGGCCGTGCACTCCGACCTCGAAGCAACGCGCGCGATCTACCAGTGGGTGGTCAAGCTGTGTGGCTCGCTGGGCGCGGACGAACGGGACCTGGTGCCGTTCGACAAGTACGCCGCCGCCGCGCAGGGGCTCGCCAGCCCGTCGTCCGCGGCGCGCGCGCTCTATGGCGGCGCGCCCTACATCGAGCGCGTGGATCGCCTGGTGCAGACCATCGCGGCGCAGAAAGGCATGCGCTCCGCGGTGCTCGACGAAGTAGTCGCGCTGGTGGACACGCGCCTGGAGCAGAACCGCCGCGCCGCGGCGTGAAAATCGGGGTCGGAAATTGGGGTCAGGGCCGAATTTCCCTTGCGAGCGGAAATTCGGCCCTGACCCCATTTTCTTGGGCTACGCCGCCCGCTGGCGGAAGGAGCGGAACGCGGCGATGGCGCGGTCGATGCCGGCCGCGTCGACGTCGAGGTGCGTCACGAGGCGCAGGCGCGCCGCCGGCAGGACGATGACGCCGTGCTGCGCGAGGTGCTCGACGAGGCCAGGCGCCGACTCGATGAACACCATGTTCGACTGCGGCATCGGCGCGCCAATGCCCTTCGCCAGGCGCTCGGCGTTCGCGTGGTCCTCCGCCAGGCGCTCGATGTTGTGCTCGAGCGCGTAGAGACCCGCGGCGGCGAGGATCCCGGCCTGCCGCATCACGCCGCCGAGGATCTTGCGCGCGCGCTTGGCGCGCCCGATGAAGTCCCTGGAGCCCATCAGCATCGTGCCTGCGGGCGCGCCCAACCCCTTGGAGAGGCACGCCGAGACCGAGTCGAAACCGCGGCACAGCTCCTTCACCGGCATGCCGAGCTTCACCGCGGCATTGCAGATGCGCGCGCCATCCAGGTGCGTGGCAAGGCCGCGGCGCTTGGCGAGCGCGAGCGCTTCGTCGAAATAGCGGCGCGGAATGACGCGCCCGGTGATGGTGTTCTCCAGCGCGAGCAGGCGCGTGCGCGCAAAGTGCGGGTCGTCGGGCTTGATGGCGGCCTCGACCTCGGCGAGATCGAACGTGCCGTCGGGACGGTTGACGATGGCCTGCGGCTGGATCGAGCCGAGCACCGCGCCGCCGCCCGCCTCGTAGCGGTAGGTGTGCGCCTCCATGCCCACCAGCGCTTCGTCGCCACGCTGGCAGTGGCTCATCAGCGCCGCGAGGTTGGATTGCGTGCCCGTGGGAAAGAGCAGCGACGCCTCGAAGCCGAAGAGCGCCGCTGCGCGTTCCTGCAGCCGGTTGACCGTGGGGTCGTCGCCGAAGACGTCGTCGCCGACCTCGGCCTCGGCCATCGCCCGGCGCATGCCGGCCGAGGGCCGCGTGACCGTGTCGCTGCGCAGATCCACCCGCATATTCGTACCGGCCCCTGCTCCCATCCCTGCCTCCTCTTGATACACTCGCCGCTCGCGGGGCCGGAGGGGCCCCACCACTTTCCGGAGGAGACCATGATAACCAAACAAAAGCTCGCCCTTGCCGTGCTCGTCGCCGGCGCCTTCGCCGCGCTGCCGGCGGCGTCGCAAACCACGCTCACGTATTCGTCCTGGGTGCCGCCCAGCCACCACCTGTCGGTCTGGCAGGTGAACTGGGCCAACACGGTGGAGAAAGCCACCAGCGGCCGCGTCAAGTTCCAGCTGCTGCCCAAGCATCCGTCCTCGCCGCCGGG
>DASTHP010000086.1:0-3364 GCA_035718125.1 Burkholderiales bacterium
CGCGCCAGTCGATCACCGTATCGGCCTTGCCGATCTTGTGCGCGTAGGTCATCCCGGCCACGGGCTGCGGCACGGCCTGCGCGCGACCGTGCGCGATGTCGTCGAGCGCGGCAACGATCATTTGCGCGCCGAGCGCCGCGAGCTTGTCGTGCAGGCTTTGCGCGTCGTCCTCCGGCGCGATCGCCAGCTGCCGCTGCGCCAGCACCGGACCGGTATCGAGCCCCGCGTCCATCTGCATGATGCTGATGCCGGTCTGCGTGTCCCCCGCGAGCAGCGCGCGCTGAATGGGCGCGGCGCCGCGCCAGCGCGGCAGCAGGGAGGCGTGGATGTTGAGTGCGCCGTACGGCGCGAGGCGCAGGACCGCCAGCGGCAGGATCAATCCGTAGGCCGCGACGACCAGGCAATCGGCGCGGGCGCTTGCGACGCGCGCCTGCGCGGCGCCGTCCTTCAGCGTTTCCGGCTGGAACAACTCGAGCCCGCGCGCCAGCGCGAGCTGTTTGACGGCGCTGCCGACCGGGCGCATGCCGCGCCCGGCGGGGCGGTCGGGCTGGGTCAGGACGAGACACACCTCGTGGCCCGAGTCGAGCAGCGCGGCAAGCGCGCGCTCGGCGAATTCCGGGGTGCCGGCGAAGACGAGGCGCAGGAAAGCGTTAGGCGGACTTGCGCAGCTGCTTGGCCAGCTTGGCGCGCACGCGCTGCTGCTTGAGCTGCGAGAGATACTCGACGAAGACCTTGCCCTTCAGGTGATCCATCTCGTGCTGGATGCAGACGGCGAGCAGGCCCTGCGCCTCGAGCGTGAACGGATTGCCGTTCTGGTCGTAGGCGCGCACCTTGACGCGCTCGGCGCGCTCCACGATGTCGTACACGCCGGGCACCGAGAGGCATCCTTCCTCGATATCGGACACGCCCGTGGCCTCGACGATTTCCGGATTGACGAGCACCACCAGCGAGTCATGGCGCTCCGAAACGTCGAGCACGATCACCTGCTTGTGCACGTCGACCTGCGTCGCGGCGAGCCCGACCCCCGGGGCCGCATACATGGTCTCGGTCATGTCGCGCACCAGCTTCTTCAGCGACTCGTCGAACACGGTCACCGGCGCCGCCACTTTGTGCAGGCGCGCGTCAGGGTATCGCAGGATGTTCAGGAGGGGCATCTGGCGGGCAAATAGCGTTGCAAATTGAACAAATTAGATGCAGAATCTAAGGCGACAGGTAAGAAATGCGACGTTTATGCTAAATTTGGATGGCAAAGGGATTTTCAAGCCAGCCCGGGAACTTGGGTAATGTTCGGGGGCCCCATGCACGACCAATTGCGTAAGTCTATCACAGCGCTGGTTTTTGTCGTGTCCGGCCTGGCTGCCGGCGCGGCTGCCCAGGCGCCGGTCCCGACCTCCCCGATCGCGTTCAAGCAGGACGCCCCCGACCGCTATACGGTGGTCCGCGGGGACACGCTCTGGGGAATCTCCGAGCGTTTCACGGACTCCCCCTGGCGCTGGCCCGAGATCTGGAACTTCAACCGCGAACAGATCCGCAACCCGCACTGGATCTATCCGGGAGACGTGATCGTGCTGGACCGCGCCAGCGGCACGCTGTCAATTGCCGGACGCGATGGCGCCGCGGGCGCGCCAGGGACCGCCACGGGCGCACCGGGAACCGCCGCGGGCGCACCGGGCGCCGCGCCGGGCGCGGGCCGGCCCGGGCTCGAAAGCGGCGGCGTGGTCGGCACCGTGAAGCTCTCTCCGCGCGTGCGCGCCGAATCAACGGCGCGCGACGCGATTCCCAGCATCCCACCGCACATCATCGAGCCGTTCCTGTCGCGACCGCTGGTGATCGAGCCTGACGGCTTGGATGGCGCGCCGACGATCATTGCCACCGAAGACAACCGCGTCATCATCGAGGCCGGCAACCGCGCATACGTGCGCGGCATCGGCGATTCCAAGGAAGAGAACTGGTTCGTCTACCGGCGCGGCAAGGCGCTGGTCGACCCGGATACCAACGTCACGCTGGGCTACGAGGCCATCTACCTTGGCACCGCCCGCATCACGCGGGCCGGTGACCCGGCGACGGTTCAGCTCACCACGGTGACGCAGGAGGTCGCGAAAGGCGACAAGCTGCTGCCAGCGGGCGTGCCCGTGGTGCCCAATTACGCGCCGCATGCACCTTCGGTGTTCATGAAAGGGCGCGTCATCGACGTCTATGGCGGCCTGGGCAAGCTGCAGGAGGCCGGCCCGCACGCGATCCTCACGCTGAATCGCGGCAGGTCCGACGGCGTCGAGATCGGGCATGTGTTCGCGCTTTACCGGCCCGGCCCGGAAATCACGGACACCTCGCGCAAGGGCGCCGACCCGCAGACGTTCAAGCTCCCCGACGAACGCTATGGCTTGGCGTTTGTGTTCCGCGTCTTCGACCGGATATCCTACGCAGTGATCATGCGCGTCACGAGGCCTGCCAGCCCGCTGGATGTCATCCAGACTCCCTAGCCATCGCGCGCGCCACCGCGGGCGCGCGGCACTCCACACCGGGGCGTCCCTGCTCCGCGCATCGCCTCCGGAATGAGCGTCGACCCCGGGCTAGCGAGCTGGCTGCAACTGACGCTCACGCCCGGCCTCGGCGCCACCACCGTCCGCCAGCTGCTGGGACGGTTCGGCTTGCCCGACCGTGTCCTGGCCGCACCCAGGGAACAACTTGAAAGCATCGCCGGCCCCGTGGTCGCGGCGCTACTGCGTGAAGAGCGTGCCGAGGCTGTCGAGCGCGCGCTGCGCTGGGCCGAAGAGCCGGGACATGCGCTGGTCACGCTGGCCGACGGCGCCTACCCGAAGATGCTGCTCGAAATCCCGGATCCGCCGGTGCTCCTGTATGCCGCGGGCCGCCTCGAGCTTCTCGGGCGACCCGCACTCGCTGTCGTGGGCAGCCGCAACGCCACTGTTCAGGGCGTGCGCGACGCGGAGCAGTTCGCCAAGGCTTTCAGCCAGGCCGGACTCACCATTGTCTCGGGCCTGGCACTGGGCATCGATGCCGCCGCGCATCGTGGCGGGCTTGCAGCGCAAGGCTCCACGATCGCCGTGCTGGGAACCGGCGTCGACGTGGTCTACCCGCGGCAGAACGCCGCGCTGGCCGCGCACATCGCGGAATCCGGGCTGATCCTCTCGGAATTCCCACTGGGTACGCAGGGACTGCCCGACCATTTTCCGCGGCGCAACCGCCTGATCAGCGGCCTTGCGCAGGGTTGCCTGGTGGTCGAGGCGGCGCTCGCCTCGGGATCGCTCATCACCGCGCGCGCGGCGCTCGAGCAGGGGCGCGAGGTGTTCGCGCTTCCCGGGTCGATCCATTCGCCGCTTTCCAAGGGCACCCACGCGCTCATCAA
>DASTHP010000087.1:0-17716 GCA_035718125.1 Burkholderiales bacterium
CAGTCGATCGCCGGCTCGAGCCACGGTTCCTTCGCAGAGAGCGGATCCGCGACCACGTGCGCGGCCGCGAGCGCGATGCGCGTGAAGGGACGCGCGGGCCGCTCGAAGCGGCGCGGCTCGCGCACCTGGAAGGGCTCGAGCCTGCCGTTCGCAGTGGGAAGGTTGATGGTCTGGATGGCGTCGCGCTTCATCGCAGGCTCCCTTGGCGGGCTCGGGGCGGACTCAAGCCTTCAGCTTCGGGATGTCGAGCCACTTCTTCTGCTTCCAGCTCTTCAGGCCAAGCTCGGCGAGCTGCACGCCTTTGGCGCCCTCGAGCAGCCCCCAGCGGAACGGGCCCTCGCCCGCGACGTGCCGCAGGAACGCCTCCCACTGCACCTTGAACGCGTTGTCGGTGCCGGCATCCGGGACTTCCTTCCAGCCCTCGAAGAAGTTGATCGGCTGCGGGATGTCGGGATTCCACACGGGCTTGGGCGTGTCGGCGTAGGACTGCGCGTAGCACTTGCGCAGGCCCGCCACCGCGCTGCCCTCGGTGCCGTCCACTTGCAGCGTCAGCAGATCGTCGCGCCGCACGCGCACCGTCCACGCGGAATTGAAGTGCGCGATGACGCCGCCCTTCAGCTTGAACGTGGCGTAGGCCGCATCGTCGGCCGTCGCTTTGTACTTCCTCCCGCTCTCGTCCCAGCGGTACGGGATGTGCGTGGCGCCGAGGCAGGAGACCGCCTGCACCTCGCCGAAGAGGTTGTCGAGGACGTAGCGCCAGTGGCACAGCATGTCGAGGATGATGCCGCCGCCATCTTGCTTGCGGTAATTCCACGACGGACGCTGCGCGGCCGGGCGGCCGGACTGCGGGTCGCCCTCGAACACCCAGTAGCCGAACTCGCCGCGCACTGAGAGGATCTTGCCGAAGAAGCCCTGCTCACGCAGCTTCGCGAGCTTGAGCAGGCCCGGCAGCCACAGCTTGTCCTGCACCACGCCGTGCTTGATGCGCGCCTTCTTCGCCGCGCGATACAAGTCCATCGCTTCGGCCACCGTCGTGGAGACGGGCTTCTCGCAGTACACGTGCTTGCCCGCCTTGATGGCGCGCTTCAGGAGCCGCGGTCGCAGCTGCGTGGAAGCGGCGTCGAAGAACACCTCGTCTTCCGAAGAGGCGAGTGCCGCGTCGAGGTCGGCGGTCCAGCGCGAGACGCCGTGCTGGCGTGCGAGCGCCTCGATCTTGGCCGCGTTGCGTCCCACGAGCAGCGGATCGGGCATCAGGCGCGTGCCGTCCTTGAGCAATACGCCGCCCTGCTTGCGGATCTCCAGGATCGAGCGCACGAGGTGCTGGTTCATGCCCATGCGCCCAGTGACGCCGTGCATGATGATGCCGACGCGGCGTGCGGTGCTCATTTCTTCTTCGCCAGGCCGATGCGCTGGATGATCTGCCGCTCGCGCTCGTAGGTTTCGCGCGCGAACTTCGTGTAGTCCTCGCTCGACTGGTACCACACCGGCTGGTTGTACTTCTCCAGCACCTTCAAGTGCGCCGGGTCTTCCAGCCCTTTCTTGAAGGCGTCGTGCAGGGTCTTCACGACCGCGTCCGGCGTCGCGGCCGGCACGCCGATGCCGTAGGGGCTTGTCGAAACGATGCCGTAGCCGAGCTCGAGGAGCGTCGGCACCTCGGGCCAGACCGCGGCGCGCTTCTCGGTGAAGACGGCGAGCACGCGCGCCTTGCCGGCCGCCACGTGCGGCACCGCCCCCGTCGAGTCCACGGCGACGTTGATATGCCCGCCCAGCATGGCGGTCAGCATGTCGGCGCTGCCCTTGTAGGGCACGTGCGTGAACTTGACGCCCTGCGCCGCGGAGAGCTCCTCCATGGCGAGGTGCACCGAGCCGCCGATGCCGTGCGAGCCGTAGGTGACCTTCTCGGGATTCGCCTTGGCGTAGGCGACCAGTTCCTGCATGGTCTTCCAGGGCGCATCCGCCCTGACGATGACCGCGAAGACGTAGCCCGAGACGCCCATCACGTAGCGGATGTCCTTGATGGGATCGAAGGCGACGTTGTCCATGTGGGGCAGGCGGAACACCGTGATCGGCGTCATGCTCACCGTGTAGCCGTCGGGCCGCGCATTGACGAGCGCGGCCGCGCCGAGCGTGCCGGTGGCGCCGGGGCGGTTCTCCACCACCACCGGCTGGCCGAGGTATTTCGACGTCGCCTCCGCGAGGGCGCGCCCGGCAATGTCGGTGGGCCCGCCCGGCGGGAACGTGATCAGCAGCGTGACCGGCCGCGCCGGAAAGGCCTGCGCCTGCGCGAGCGTCGCCGCGCAGGCGAGGAGCAGGCCGAGAACGATTCTGTTCATGCGTTCACCTCAAGTCAGGCTGTTGCGGAAGTCCGTGTCATTTCGCGCATCGTGCTCCAGTCGGGCATCGCCTTGCTGGCGTAACCTGCGCAGTCGAGCGAGCCGATGGCGAGCAAGCCGTCCTGGATGCGCACGCGCACCGCGCCGTGGCTTCTCTCATAGAGGTCCGGGTGCGCAGCCAGGAACACCTCCTGCTCCGCCGGCGGCAGCCCCGCCATGCCGTTCACGTAGTGGTGGCCGTTGCGCTCCAGGTGCGTGAGCCCCAGCAGCGAAACGAGCGCCGTATCCTGCTGCAGCGCAAGGCCGGCCTGGATGGTAAGGTCCTCGCCAGAAAGAAAATAATTGGGGTCAGGGCCGAATTCTTTTTGCGCAGAATAATTCGGCCCTGACCCCAATTTATTCCACTGGGCGCACCGGGCCGCGTTGAGCAGGGATTTGTAGAGGCCCTTGCAGGTTTTCGAGGACACGCCGCGATAGCCAAGGGCCCGCGCGCGCGGAAAGGCGTCGAGCGCGTCGTCCGACTCGTCGATGATCACCGGCTTGTCGATGCCCGCCACCGGGCGCTCGAGCGCTGCCTGGCGCTTGATCGGCTGCTCGATGAACAGGATCGAGCTTACGAGCCGCGCGAGCCGCGGCTCCGCTTGCATCCGCGTCCAGAGCTCGACGACCCCTTGCATGTCCTCGTACTGCTCGTTGCCGTCGAGCGAAGCGAAGTACGGCTCGCGGCTGCGGTCGAGGACCGCGGCGATGGCGCACAGGCGCGCGAGGTCGGCCGTCACGTCGCCGGCGACCTTGAGCTTGAAGTAGCGGTGGCCGTAGCGCCCGATCACTTCCTCGAGCGTCTCGGGCAGGCCGTCGCCCACGCGCGCGTTCTGGTCGGCGGCCGTGATCGGGTCCACCAGGCCCACGGTGTGGCGCGCGGCGATTGTGGCGCGCGGCTTGAGTGTCGCGAAGAACGCGCCGAGGTCGATGCCTTCGACAGAGCCCGCGCCGACCAGGTTCGCCTGCACCGCACGGCAGAAGGACACGCCCAGCGCGCGGCACAGCGCATCGAGCAGCGCGCGGTCGAGAAGGGCCGGACCATAGTTGGCCACCAGGCCTTTCCCGGGCGAGGCATGCGCCCAGGCGGTGCGCGGCTCGTGCGCGAGATACTCCTCGCGCGCGCTCGCGAGGGAACCGCGCAACTGCTCGAAGTTGTCCTCGTTGGAGAGCGCCGGGTCCTTGTCGAACCACTTCGGCGCCAGCAGCTCCGCGGCGGCGCCCCAGGCCTCGCGCCCGTCCTCGAGGCGGATGCGCGCGCGCACGAAGGCCTGCGGCGAGGCGGTGAGCGTCGCCGCGCCGAAGCGGAACGGCATGCGCAGCCTGACGTCGCGCTCCAGCAGCTTGATGGCCGCGACGCGGAATCGCGGCACGGCTTGACGCGGGGACAAGGGGGTTCCTATGATTTAACCGTTTCGTTAATTTTCCTTGGAGCCGCGATGCCGAGTCAAGAACGCGGACTGGCCGGCGCCATCGGCTACTACGTGCCGAGCGCGCTGGTGCTGCTCGGCCTGCTGCTCGCCTGGCAGCTGGCGGTGGACTGGGGCGGGGTGAAGGAATACATCCTGCCCTCGCCCAGCGCGGCGATCAAAGCCTACTTCCGCCCGAACTACCAGTGGACGGCGAATTTCCTCGCCACCTTCTACGCCACCATCGGCGCCTTCGCGCTCTCCGCGGTGCTCGGCATCGGCCTGGCGGTGGTGATCGTGTGGAACGACATGCTGATGCGCACGGTGATGCCGGTGCTGGTGCTGTTCAACACCTTGCCCAAGATCGCGCTGGCGCCCCTGTTCGTGATCTGGCTGGGCTACGGCATCTGGCCGAACATCGTCATCGGCACCACCATCGCGTTCTTCCCGATGGTGGTCAACAGCGCCGTGGGCCTCGCCACCGCCGAGCCGGAGATGCTCGAGCTGGTGAGGTCGCTCAAGGCCTCGCGCTGGCAGGTGTTCACCAAGATCCGCTTCCCGAACGCCGTGCCCTACATCTTCACGGGGCTCAAGCTCAACGCCACCATGAGCGTGATCGGCGCGATCGTCGGCGAGTTCGTCGCCTCCGAGCGCGGCCTGGGGGCGCTCATCATCACCGGGGGCGTCACGCTGGAGACGCCGTCGATCTTCGCCTCCCTGATCCTCATCTCGGTGCTCGGCCTTGCGCTCTACGGCGTCGTCGTCGCCGTCGAGCGCCTGGTCGCGCCCTGGGTCTACCGTGAACAGATTGCAAACTAGACGCCCACCAAGGAGAAGTCCATGAAACGCCTGCTGATCCTCCTTGCCGCCGCCGTGGCATTGCCCGCCGGCGCGCAGGACAAGTTCACCCTGCAGCTCAACTGGTTCCACCTCGCCGACCACTCGCCGATCTACATGGCGCTGAAGAAGGGCTACTACAAGGAAGAGAACATCGACCTGACGGTGCTGCGCGGCTCCGGCTCGGCCGACAGCGCGAAGAAGATCGACCTCAAGCAGGGCGACCTCGGCATCTCGGACGCGCCGACCGTGCTCACGGCCATCTCCAAGGGCGCCGACCTGCGCATGGTCGCCGTGGTGTTCGACAAGGCGGGCAACAACGCCTTCTTCAAGAAGAGCGCCAACATCCGCTCGCCCAAGGACCTGGTGGGCAAGAAGATCGCCGTGCCGCCGGCCGACTCGCACCGCGTGCTGTGGCCCGCGTTCGCCGCCATCAACAAGCTGGACGTGAACGGCGTGACGCTGGTCAACGTCAAGCCCGAGGGCAAGCAGGCGATCGTCGCCGCGGGCGGAGTGGACGCCTCCTTCGACCTGTATACGAGCTACGCCATCTGGGAGAAGGTGCTGGGCAAGGGCAACGTGGGGCACCTCCTGTGGGCCGACTACGGCCTGCCGATCTACGGCCACACCTACTTCGTCAACCGCGAGCTGGAAAAGAAGAACCCGAAGCTGATCGAGCGGTTCCTGCGCGCCACGCACAAGGGCTGGCGCGACGCGCACGCCAACCCGCGCGAGGCGATCGATGCCATGGCCGCATCGGTGCCGGGGCTGGACAGCGTGTCGCTGTTCAACACCACGCCGCAGATCATGGACCTGTGCATCACCGAGCGCTCGAGGCAGCACGGCATCGGCTGGATCGAGAAGGACCTGATGCAGCGCACGATCGACATCACCTTCGCGCAGAACAAGCCCGAGCGGCCGGTGAACGTCGACGACGTGTTCACCAACGCCTACAGCTCGAAGATCAAGCCGCTGAAGTAGGCACCTGCAGTTTCGCGCGCTGGCGGCCGGCCGCGTCGAAGTTGGCGGGCTGGAGCCAGCGCTCGTAGGCCGCGCGGATGCGCGGCCAGTCCTTGTCGATCATCGCGAACCACGCGGTGTCGCGGTTCGCGCCCTTCACCCACATGTGCTGGCGGAACACGCCCTCGAAGCTGAAGCCGAAGCGGGCGGCCGCCTTCTTCGAGGGCTCGTTCAGGTTGTTGCACTTCCACTCGAAGCGCCGGTAGCCGAGATCGTCGAACACGTGCTTCGCCGCGAGGTAGAGCGCCTCGGTGGCGACGCGCGTACGCGCGATCGCCGGACCCCAGAGGATGTTGCCGATCTCGATCACGCCGTGCTCGGGCGTGATGCGCATGAAGGTCTGGCGCCCGCCGGCGACGCCCGTCGCCTTGTCGACGACCGCGTGGAACAGCGGATCTTCCGACTTCGCCTTCGCGGCAATGTAGGACTGCAGGTCCGCAAGGTCCTTCGGCGGGAAGTCGAACAGGTAGTCAAAGCTCTTCGCGTCAGCCGACGCGGCCAGCAGGCCGGGCGCATGCGCGGATGACAGGGGCTCGAGCCGCGCGTAGCGCCCTTCGAGCACGACGCGCGCCGGGCGCGCACAGGGAAGCTTCGGGTTCATCCCGCCATGATGGCGGGAGCGCCCCGATGCGGCAACTGGCGCTCAGTGCCGGTGCGAGCGGACTTTCGAGCTGACCGGCAGCAGGAAGCGGAACGAGGGCTTACCGTACGACGCGGCGTACTCGCGCGTGCCGTCGGGCAACTTGCGCCAGGCGCGCTCCACCCAGCGGTATCCCGGCGGCGCGGGTTCCTCTCCCGGCGCGGCCGCCTTCGCGGGCTCGGGCGCGGCGATCTTCCTTGCCGCGATCGACTTGCCCACAGCGACCACGGACAGCGCGCCGATGACCGGCGCCATGCTGTGCAGCCAGTCGGCGTTGCCCTCGACCCACGGGCTGACGATCGGATCGGCGATGGCCATCTCGCCCGCCACCCAGCCGAGCACGCCGCCGCCGATCGTGATGATCGACGGGAAGCGGTTCATCAGCTTGAGGATGAAGGTGCTGCCGTAGATGATCAGCGGGATGCTGATGGCGAGGCCGAGGATCAGCAGCAGCAGGCTGCCCTTCGCCGCTGCGGCGACGCCGAGCACGTTGTCCAGGCTCATGATGAAGTCGGCGACGATGATGGTCTTGATCGCCGACCAGAGTTGCGCGTGCGCACTGATCTCCTCTTCGCCGTCCTCCGGCATCAGCATCTGGATGCCGATCCAGCCGAGCAGCACCGCGCCGATGATCTTCAGCCACGGCAAGCCGAGCAGCATCACCGCGAAGAAGGTGAGGATGACGCGCAGGAAGATGGCGCCGAAGCTGCCGAAGAAGATCGCCTGCTTCTGCTGCTTGGGCGGCAGCGACCGGCTCGCCATGGCGATCACCACCGCGTTGTCGCCGCTGAGCACGATGTTGATCATCATGATCTGGCCCAGCGTGACCCAGAAAAACGAGCTGCCGAGGATTTCCATCCGCACCCCCTTATCTGACGGGCAGATTACGGATGTGCGCTGACCCCCAGCCGTCAGCAGTGTGATGTGTGGCTTACTGAGAGATGAACGCTCGCTTACGCGGCCTTTGGAAACGACACGCTGAAGGTATTGCCGATGCCGTCGGCATCGTCGCGCAGGCCGATCTCGGCGCCATGCAGCCGCGCGATTTCCTGCGCGATGGCGAGGCCCAGGCCGCTACCCTCCTGCCCGCTGCCGAGCAGGCGATGGAAGCGCTCGAACACCCGCTCGCGCTCGGCGGCCGGGATGGCGGGACCGTCGTCATTCACGTGCACCGCAGGCACCGGCATGGCCTGCACGCGCACCGTGACGCGGCCGCCCTCGCGGCTGTAGCGCACCGCGTTGTCGAGCAGGTTGTCGAGCAGCTCGCGCAGCCGCGCGCCATCGCCGCGGATCGTCACGGCCGCCGCCGCGCCCTCGAAGCCGAGGTCGACGCGCTTGCTGAGCGCCTGCGGCACCCAGGCGGTGGAAGCTTCGAGCGCCAGCGCATTCAGGTCGAGCGGCGCGAGGCGCAGCACCGGCGCGCCCTCGGGCTCGTTGCGCGCGAGCGAGAGCAGCTGCGACACCAGGCGCGAGAGCCGGTCCAGGCCCGGCTCGAGCTGGCGCACCGCCTCGCGCATGCGCGCCGCGTCGGGCTCGCGCAAGGCAACCTCGAACTGCGCGCGCAGCGCCGCGATCGGCGTCTTCAGCTGGTGCGCGGCATCGGCGATGAAGCGGCCCTGCAAGGTGAGCGCGCGGTCCAGGCGCGCCAGCAGGTCGTTGATCGCCGCCAGCAGCGGCCCGACTTCGCCGGGCACGCCCTCGCTCGAGAGCGGGCTGCGGTCGCGGTGCGAGCGCGCCGCCACCGCGCGCTGCAGCCGCGCGAGCGGCCGCAGCCCGCGCACCACGCCCAGCCAGACCACGGCGCCGGCGATGGCGATGAGCAGCAGTTGCGGCACGATCACGCTGGCGAGGATCTCGCGCGCCAGCGCGTTGCGCTTGTTCTTGGTTTCCGCCACGCGCACCACCGCGGCCGGCCTGCCGCTGGCCGCTTCCGCTGCCACGCGCAGCTCGATGACGCGCACCGCCTCGCCCTGCACTTCGCCGTCGTAGAACGCCTCCGCGCCGCGCCGGACGCCGGCAGGCGCGGCGCGAATGCGCTCGCCGGCGACGATGCGGCCATCCACCGCGGCCGCCTCGAAGTACAGGCGGTCCTCCGGGTCGGTGAACAGCAGCCGCCGCGCCTCCTCCGGCATCCGCAGCGCGAGCCCGCCGTCGGCCGCGCGCAGGTAAAGGGAGACCTCGCGCGCCACCTCCAGCAGCGTGCGGTCATGCGCGCGCTGCGAGAAGGAGAGCGCTACCCAGTAGCTGACGAAGGTGTCCGCGCTGAGCAGCAGCACGAGCGGCGCGAGCAGCCAGCCCAGCAACTGCCGGCGCAGCAGCGGCCCCTCATGCCGCATGCGGCTTGTCGATGAGGTAGCCCATGCCGCGTACCGTGCGGATGTCCGCCCCGGAGGGCTCCAGCTTCTTGCGCAGGCGATAGATGAACACCTCGACCGCGTTGCTGGTGGAGCCCTCCTCCCAGCCGTACAGGTGCTCGGTGATCTGCTGCTTGGTGACCACGCGGCCTTCCTTGAGCAGCAGCAGCTCGATCACGGCGAGCTCGCGCGCCGAGAGCTCCACCGGCTGGCCGCCGCAGTAGAGCCGCCGGCCCGCCATGTCCAGGCGCAACGCGCCGTGCACCAGCTCCGGGCTGACGCTGGCGTGCGCGCGCCGGATGAGCGCGCGCACGCGCGCCTCGAGCTCCGGCAGATTGAAGGGCTTGGTGAGGTAGTCGTCGGCGCCGAGGTCGAGCCCCGTCACCAGGTCTTCCGGCGAATCGCGCACCGTCAGGATGATCACCGGCACCGGGTTGCGGCGCTGGCGCAGGCGCCGCAGCACCTCGAAGCCGTCGAGCTTGGGCAGGCCCAGGTCGAGCAGCACCAGGTCGTATTCGTTCGTCGTCAGGTAGTGGTCCGCCTCGTCGCCGCTCGCCACGGTGTCGACCGCGTGCGCCGACTGGCGCAGCGCGCGCGCCACGGCACCGGCGAGCATCACGTCGTCCTCGACCAGCAGAATGCGCACTGCGTCTCCCTAGGCTCCGCGCAATGCCTCTAGTATGCCGCGCACGTAGCCGATTGCGCGCGCCGCCGCGCCGGGGCCGTCCGGAACATAGTCGAAGGGCTCCACCGCGATGTCGCCGGCGTAGCCGTGGCGCGTGAGCGCCGCGAACAGCGGCGCGAAGCGCTGCTCCCCCTGCCCCGGGCCGCGCCGGTTGCGGTCGTTGACCTGCACGTGGGCGATCATGCCGTTCGGCAGCCACTGGTCCACCAGGGCCGGCAGCGGCGCGGTCTCCATGCGCCCCGCGGCGCTGCAGTCGAGCATGGTGCGCACCGCGCGGCTGCCGATCGCCTCGACGAGCTTCGCCGCCTCCGCCAGCGTGTTGATGAGCGGCGTCTGCTCCGAGGAAAGCGGCTCGATGCAGTAGAGGACGCCCGCCTTCTCGGCGCGCTCGGCGACTGCGGCGAAGCACGCCTGCGCGCGCGCGAGCGCCGCCGCGCGCGTGTCGCCCGGATCCACGCGCCGCTGCTGCGGCGAGCCGTGCACCAGGTAGCGGCCGCCCAGCTCCGCGCACTGGTCGATGAGCGAGTACATCATGTCGAGCGTCCTGCGGCGCACGGCGTCGTCGCGCGTGGAGATGGAGAATCCCGCCGGCTTGACCAGCAGCCAGTGCAGGCCGGTGATGGCGATGCCCGCGTCCTCGGCGGCGGCGCGCGCCGCCGCCAGCTGCGCGCTGCCCAACCGCTGCGGCTCCTCCGACAGCGTATAGGGAGCGATCTCCAGGCCGTCGTAGCCGAGCTTCGCCGCGTACTCGCACTGCCGCGGGAACGGCATCGGCGCGATCACCTCGTTGCACAGCGCGATGCGCATCGCCTATTTCGCCAGGTAGCCGAGCACCAGCTCGGTCATGTGCTTGAGGCGCTCGGCCTTGCTCTTGGGCGCGAGCAGGTCGCGCTCGAAGATCGTCGACAGGGTGTGCCGGTTGGACAGGTAGAAATAGCCCAGCGCGGCGATCGAGATATAGAGCTGCACCGGATCCACGCCCTTCCTGAACTGGCCGGCGCGCTCGCCGCGCAGGAGTAGGTCGCGCAGCAGCGCGATCAGCGGGGAGTGCATGGCCGCGATGTCGCGCGAGCGCTTCAGGTGCCGCGCGCGGTGCAGGTTCTCGCTGTTGAGCAGCGTCAGGAACGCCGGGTGCTTCAGGTAGTAATCCCAGGTGAATTCCACCATGCGACGCATGCCCTGCACCGGATCGAGGTCCTGCAGGTGCAGGCCAAGCTCGGCGCGGCGGATGTGCGCATAGCGCGCCTCGAGCACCGCGAGGAACAGGTCCTCCTTGTTGCCGTAGTAGTAGTACAGCATGCGCTTGTTGGCGCCGGCGCGCGCGGCGATGCGGTCCACGCGCGCCCCGCCCAGGCCGTAGCGCGCGAACTCCTCGGTCGCCGCCTTGAGGATGCGCTCCTGGTTGCGCGCGGGATTGCGCCGGCCGCTGCGCGGCATGGGCTCAGTCGATCTTCGCGCCGGTGTCGCGGGCGATCTTGCCGATCTTGGCGACCTCGTCGGCGAGGAAGCGCCCAAGCTCCTCCGGCGTACTGGTCGCCGCGTCGGTGCCGAAGGAAAGGAAGCGTTCCTTGATCTCGGCAAGCGCCATCGCTTTCACGATCTCGGCATTGAGGCGCTGCACCACGTCGCGCGGCGTGCCCGCGGGCGCCATCACCGCCTGCCAGGTGGCGACGGCGAAGCCGGGCAGCACGTTCTCGGCGAGCGTGGGCAGCTCGGGCGCCACCGCGGAGCGCTTCGCCGTGGTCACCGCGATCGCCCGCAGCCGGCCCGCCTTCACCTGCGAGATGACATCCGAGATGTTGGCGAACATCACGTGCGCGTTGCCCGCGAGCAGGTCCTGCACCGCGGGCGGCCCGCCCTTGTAGTGCACCGTCACCCAGTCGAGCCCCGCGGCCTGCTTGAACATCTCGCCGGCGAGGCGCGTCAAGGTCGCCGCGCCCGGCGAAGCCATGTTGAGCTTGCCGGGATTCGCCCTGGAATGCGCGATCAGCTCCTGCGCGTTCTGCGCCGGCACCGAGGGATTCACCACCACGATGATCGGCACGGTGGCCACCAGCGACACCGGGGCGAAATCCTTCACGGGATCCCAGCCGAGCTTGGGGAAGAACGCCGGGCTGGTGGCGAAGGAGGTCGCCGCCATGAGCAGGGTGTGGCCGTCGGGCGCGCTCTTCGCCACGAAGTCGGCGCCGATGTTGCCGCTCGCGCCGGGCTTGTTGTCGACGATCACCGGCTGGCCGAGCGCGGCGGCGAGCTTCTCGCCGAGCGCGCGCGCGGCGAGGTCGGTCGAGCCGCCCGGCGGGAACGCGACCACCATGCGGATCGGCTTCGTGGGGTATTGCGCGAGCGCGACGGACGCGGCCGCTGCGAGCAGGATCAGGACTACAAGTCTTTTCATAGCGCGTACCTTTTCAGTTTGGATTCGTCGATCTCGATGCCCAGGCCCGGGCCTTGCGGCACCAGGGCGCTCTGGCGCTCGATCGGGAACGGGGCCTTCAGGTAATCCTCGGCGATGAATTGCGGCCCGTTCAAGTCCACCGGGTCGGCAATGCCGTAGGCGGCAAACAGGTGTACCGAGGCGGCGAAGCCGATCGGCGCGTCCTGCAGCCCCGAGCCGATGAGCTTGAGGCCGGCGTTGAGCGCGAGGTCGCACATCTGCCGCGCGTAGTGGATGCCGCCCACCTTCGAGACCTTGATGGCAAGGCCTTCGACCGCCTCGCGCCGGATCAGCTCGATCACGAAGGGAATGCCCATCGCCGCCTCGTCCAGCGCGATGGTCATCGAGGTCGCCGAGAGCAGCTTCTTCATGGCGTAGACGTCGGTCATCGCCACCGGCTGTTCGAACAGCGTCACGCCCAGCTTCTCGAAGGCCTTGGCCATGCGCATCGCCTCGTCGAGCGTGTAGGCCTGGTTGGCGTCGGGCCAGACGTAGGACCCGGGCGCGGCTTCGATCACCGCGCGCACCAGCTCCGCATCGATGCGCTTGTGGTGTCCCACCTTCACCTTGAAGCCCTGGTAGCCCTCGGCGAGCCCTGCGCGCGTGATCTGCGCCGCTTCCTCGGGCGAGGCGGCCGACACCAGGCGCGCGAGCTTCACGCGGTCCAGGCGCTTCGCGCCGAGCCAGGCTTGCAGCGGCACGCCGAGGCGCCGGCACAAGAGGTCGTGCAGCGCCACGTCGAGCGCGCACTTGGCGACCGGCTGCCCGGGATCGAGGCCGGGCGCGAGCTCCATGTTCATCTTGGTGTGCGCGCCGGCTACGTCGAACACTTCGTGGCCGAGCAAGGCGGGCGCCAGGTACTGCCGGATCGACGTCACGCAGGATTCGAGCGTCTCCGCCGACCAGCGCCGCGACGGCCCCGCTTCGCCCCAGCCGACGTTGCCGTCGGCGTCGGCCATCTTGACGAGGGCCACGCGCTTGCCCTCCTCGAGCGTGCGCGAGGGGCCGCGCGGCAGCGTGAGCACCGCCTTCATCGGCAGGCGCACGGGAAAGACCTCGATGCGCTCGATCTTCATCAGCGGTAGTTGAGGAACACGGGGCTCGCCCAGGCCATGTGCCCGTTCTTCTGGCGCACGCGCAGGTAGGCATAGGAGCGCTTCGCCGGGACCTCGAGGCGGCAGCTGCCCGAGAGCGAGGAGGCCGCCAGCGGCACCAGGCGGTGCCACTGCCAGGCCTCCCTGGGGAACGGCCCGGTAAAGGCATGGTGCGAGCCGCGCCGCAGCTCGGCGAGCTTCACCTCGGTGCGCTGCGCCACCGGCTCGGTGAGGGTGAGCGCCAGCGTCGCATCCGCGGGCGCCCCGAGCTCGAGCACCACGCTCTGGTTCGGGTTCTCGCGATACGCGTTGCGCCGTGACGTGTAGGAACGAATGGCCAGTCCGGCCTCGCCCTGTCGCTCGAAGCGATGGCGCCGCTGCTCGTCGAAGGGCATGGACTGCAGGCAGGGAAAGTAGCGCAGGATGCGGCCTGCCGACAGCCGCAACTGCATCGCCCAATCGCACACGCGCTCCAGCGCCAGCGCGCCCCACGGCCCCCAGCCCCACTCGAGGCGCACCTGCACGGGACCGGCGATCGCGTCGCCGCCATCCGCGGCATGCGCGCGGTGAACCACGCGGCCGTCCTGGATCACTTCCACCACGTCCAGCTCGTCGCGCCCGCTCACCGTGAAGGCGGCATCGACCTGCTTGCCCGCGTCGATGCTCGCCCCCATCGGCGCGCCTTGCACCGAGAAATCCACCTCGATGCGGTCGCCGGTCAGCGCGTAGGTGCGCCGCGCGCGGATTGCCTCGAGGATGCCTGCGCGGCTGAACTCGTCGACGAGCGCCGCCATCAGGCCCTCGCCGTAGGCCCCCGGAAACCCGGCATGGTCGTCGGAGGAGCCGACGAAGCCGAAGCGCAGGCCCGCGTCGAGCGCCGCGCGCGCGGTGTTCGCGGTCTCGCGTCCGCCCATCGAGTGCGTGAAATAGGCAAAGGCCCCGCGGTCGTCCTCCGCATTGCCGTGCTCGGAGTAGATCTCCACCACCGGCGTGCAGTCCTCGCGGAACACGTCCCAGTTCACGCCGCGGCGTCCCGTCGGATAGGCGAGGTGATGCGGGATCATCAGCGCGCGCTCCGCGCGGCAAAAATCGCGCAGCCGCTCGGGCTCGCCGGCATAGAAGAGCGGCCGGTGGTCGCCGGGAAACACCACGCATTGGTCGCCCCACTGCGACGAGTGCCACTCGAAGCCGAGGAAGGCGTTGAACGCGCCGTCGCGGTTGCCATCGGCGATCACCTGCTGCACGCGCGGCCAGGTGTCCTGCAGGCGCTTGAAGCCGTCGATCCAGTGGCGCTCGCGCTGCCCCTCCATCGCCGGCATGTCGTGCCAGCTGGAATGGCCCGTGAAGGCGAAGAAGTCCAGGTGCGTGCGCGCGATCTCCAGCGAGCGCTCGATCGACCCGACCCCGTAGCCGTGCGCGTTGTGGTTGTGGATGTCGCCATACAGCACGCGAAAGCTCATTCCATGCCCAGCAGCTTGTAGATGCGCCGCGTGTACTCGCCGAATTTCTCGTGGGTCTTCATGTCCAGCGTGCGCGGGCGCGGCAGGTCGATGGCGAAGTTGTCCGCCATGCGCGCGGGACCGGCGGTGAGCACCACCACGCGCGTGCCGAGGAACACCGCCTCGGAGATGCCGTGGGTGACGAAGACGATGGTCTTCTTCGCCTCCTGCCAGATGCGCAGCAGCTCCAGGTTCATCTTCTCGCGCGTGAGCGCATCCAGCGCGCCGAAGGGCTCGTCCATCAGCACCAGCTTCGGGTCGTGCACCAGCGCGCGCGCGATGGCGGCGCGCTGCTGCATGCCGCCGGAGAGCTCGTAGGGATATTTGTCCTCGTAGCCGGTGAGGCCCACCAGCGCGAGCAGGCCCTTGGCGCGCTCGCGCGCCTCGCCCATCGGCAGACCGAGGATCTCCGCCGGCAGCAGCACGTTCTCGAGGATGCGCCGCCACTTGAGCAGCAGCGGCGCCTGGAACACCATGCCCACGTCGCGCGAGGGGTCGAAGGAATGCGCGGCGGAGCCGATCCTCACTTCGCCGCCATCGTGCGGGTGCAGGCCGGCGAGAATCTTGAGCAGCGTCGACTTGCCGCAGCCGGACGGACCGACCAGGGATACCAGCTCCCCGGGCATGACGTCGAACGTCGCATCCGAGATCGCAAGGTGTTCCTGCTTGCCGCGGCGGTAGGCCTTGGAGACGCCGCGCAAGTGGATGAACGGTTCCATCAATTGAGCCTCGCGTCCTTCACCACCAGCCAGCGCTCGAGGCCGAGGACGATGCCGTAGAGAACCATGCCGATCAGCGTAATCAGGATCACTGCCATGAACATCGCGGGGGTATCGAGCGTCACCTGCACTTGCAGCATCAGGTACCCGAGGCCCTTGTCGGAGCCGAGGAACTCGCCCACGATCGCGCCCGCCACCGCCAGGATGGCGCCTACCTTCATGCCGGCGAAGATATAGGGCAGCGCGCCAGGCAGTTGCACCTTGGTGAACAGCTGCCAGCGCGAGCCCTTCAGCGCGCGCACCAGGTCGAGCAGTTCCGGCTCGGTCTCGCGCAGGCCACGCGCCGTGGTGAGCAGGATCGGGAACACACAGATGGAGAACGCCATGATGCTGTTGGGGAGAATGCCGTACTTGAACCAGACGATGATCAGCGGCCCGAGCGCGACCTTGGGGATCATGTTGAGCGACACCAGCAGCGGCATGAAAAAGGACTCCAGCGCCTTCGACCAGGTGAACACCAGCGCCAGGCCCACGCCGACCACCAGCGCGAGGAAATAGCCGGCGAAGATCTCCGTGCCGGTCACCAGGACGTTGGTCCACCAGCCGTAGTTCGGCTGCAGCAGCGCGTCCAGCGTCGCCGCGGGCGAAGGCATGACGAATTTCGGCACGTTGCCGAGCTTCACGAACAGGTACCAGGCGACGATGAGCGCGACGTGCGCCACCACCGCCAGCGTCCAGCGCTGCAGGTTCTCGTTCATGGATTCCTCTTGTTCACGACAGCCAGCGCTCGAGATTCTCGCGCACGAACGCATCGTCGGCGAGATCGGCGTGCTCCCGGAGCACGCGGTCGATTTCCGCGGACTGGCCGGGCGAGAGCGTCTCCTGCGGGTCGAGGCACCAGATGCCCTCCAGCAATCCCTGGCGCCTGAGCACCTCGTGGCAGCCGGGGATGCAGCCGGCGAAATCGTGCGCCACGTCGAAGAACGCGCTGTTGCAGTCGGTGACGCGCGCATCCAGCGCCAGCAGGTCCGCGTCGATCGGGCCGCGCTGGATGCGCGCGAGCAGCTCGACCGCCGTCCGCGTCCACACGCTCCAGTGGCCGAGCAGGCCGCCCTTGATGCGCACGCGCACCTCCTCGGCGCCGCGGCGCACCGCGAACGGCGCCGCCAGGTCGAGCACGATGTGGTCGTCGTTGCCGGTGTAGAGCGTGACGCGCTCCTCGGCGCGCGCCGCGGCCACGCCGCGCACCACGTCGAGGGTGCGGTAGCGGTTGAACGGCGCGATCTTGATCGCGATCACGTTCTCGATCAGCGCGAAGCGGCGCCAGAATTCCACCGGCAGCGCGAGGCCGCCGACCGCGGTCTGCAGGTAGAAGCCCACCAGCGGGATCTCCGCGGCCACGGCGGCGCAGTGCGCCACCAGTTCGTCGACCGACGCGCCGCGCATGGGTGCCAGCGACAGCATCCCGGCGTGATAGCCGTGCGCCAGCGCTACCGCCGCCTCCTGCTTTGCCTGCGCGGTCCTGCCCGAAAGCCCCGCGATCATCACGAGCGGTCGCGCAGCCCCGCTTTTCGGCCAATCTCGCGCGGCATCGGCGGCGAGCTTCAGCACCGGCTCGTAGAGGCCCTTCTCGCGGATGGCGAACTGCGTGGCGTGCACGCCCACCGCCAGCCCGCCTGCGCCGGCGTCGAGGTAGTAGCGCGTCAGCGCCCGTTGCCGGCGCGCGTCCAGCTGGCGCCGCGCGTCCAGCGCCAGCGGGTGCGCCGGGATCACGGTTCCCGTGCGCAGCAGCGCGAGCGTCTCGCGCGGCAGCTTCGTCCAGTGCAGCGGCATGCGCCGATTTTAACCGGGCGGTTACCCCCATCCGGCCGCGCGCGCCGTGAAACTGCGCCGGCCCGCCGCGGCTAATCGCCCGAGGGCGCAGGCCGGCCGAGGAGGCGTTGCCAGATCCGGGCAAGCCACTGGCGAACGCGGCTGGCGCGCGGCGGCGCGGCGCGCGCGGACGGCGCCGCGCCAAAGTGCCTGCCAAGGCACTCGGCGAACTGGGCGGTGCGCTCCGTGGCCCGGCGCTCGAACAGGCGATCGACGATGGCCTTGAGCTGGCCTTCCCCCCTTACGTCGAAGAGGCTGGTCAGCTCGGTTCCCGTCGCGGTTCCCCGCAGCGTGACGTCGATCGCCATCGTCAGGTGCTCGGCCTTCGCGCTGGCGTGGAGTCTCCTGGGCGGCTCCTCCGACTCGATCTGCGCCCTGAGCGTGACGATCAGCGGCACGACACCGACCTTTTCCTTCACCGTGAGCTCCGCGGTCCTGTCGTCCAGCACCTGGATGCGCTCCACCCCGGGAATGCAGGTGCACAGCGAGTGGAAGTCGCGGATGAACCTCCACAGCTCCTCGGGCGGGGCGTTGACGGCGAAGCTCGCCTCGCGCCGGGGCATCAACCCCACCACTTCCTGAGCTTGAAATCCTCGGCGATCACGCCGGCCGCATTGTGCCCGGCGCCCGCGTGCACGCCGCCGCCGGGATGGCAGTACCCGCCGCACATGTACAGGCCCTCGACCGGGGTGCGGTAGCTCGACCAGCCGGCGAAGGGCCGGAAATACCCCATCTGGTCGGGCGTCATGTCACCCACCACGTCGACGCCGTTCACGAGGTT
>DASTHP010000088.1:0-6648 GCA_035718125.1 Burkholderiales bacterium
TCCATCATCGGCGCCACACAGATTCGGTACAGGGGGGCCGGGCCCCTCCCGGTAAGGTCTCGCGGGGCCGTCCCGTCCCCCCCGTGCCCCCCGTGGTCGCCTTCGATTGGGGACATGGCTGTCCTATTGAAGGTCTAAGTAGCGCCGGCGCGTGAGGTCCACCATGCAACTGCGCCACTCATCGCTGCCGCTCGGCCCGCGCCGCGCGCACTCGGCATCGCGATAGGCGCGCCAGGTGGTCGCTGCGTTGCGGTAGGCATTCGAGGCGTTCTCGTTGCCCGCCTTCGCGTCCGCCTCGAGGGAATCCTGGAAGCGGTACGCGGCGACCTCCACCAGGTCGCGCTCGGCGAGCTCGAGCAGGAGCTGCAGGCACTCCCCCGGGGCCGTGCCGCGCCGGCACTGCGCGAGCACCGGCGCGTCCCTGCGCGGGACCCAGTGGAAGAACAGCGCCTGCTTCTCGCTCGCCAGCAGGCAGACGAACGTGAGCTCCACGGCCGGGCCGATCGCGCGCGTGATCGCGCCGTTGCCGCTCAGGATCGAGCTGACGAACTGGTTGCCGGCCTTGCGGGCGTAGCGCTCGATGACGAGGGCGCGATCCCGGTCGAAGACCAGCGCCTTCACGTCGGCGCCATCCTTCTTCAGCTCGCGCTCGCCGTAGGCGCGGCAGGTTTCCGCGCCGGGGCCGGAATACTGCGCCCACGCGGCGAGTGGCAGCACGCAGAGCAGCAGCAGGAGCCTCGCGTGAGCCAGCGGTCGCGTCATGCGTATTGTCCGGTGGATTGCGCGCGCAGCCGCGCGAGGCCCGAAAGACTCTCGGTGAACGGCGCGGGCACGCCCGCCTTGCGCGCGACTTCGAGGGTCCCGGTGAGCAGGCCGTCGATCTCGAGAGACTTGCCGGCCTCCAGGTCCTGCAGCATGGAAGTCTTGAACTGGCCCAGGTTGCGCGCCATGTCGATGCGCGCTTCCGGGTCGATGTCGGCGTCCACGCCGACCGCGCGGCCGATGGCGAGCACCTCGCGCATGATCGCGACCATGTAGGCCTTCACCTCCGCGTCCGCGATCAGGCGGTCGGCGGTGGAAAGCGTCAGCGCGGAAACGGGATTGAAACTCACGTTGCCGAGCAGCTTCACCCAGAAGTCCTTCTCGATGAAGGGGCTCTGCACGCATTCGAAGCCCGCCTGCGTCAGCGCCCCGGCGACTTCCTGCGTGCGCCGGGCACTCTTGCCGCCCGGCTCGCCGAGGATCAGCCGGCGTCCCATGTTGTGGCTGATCACGCCCGGCTCGGGGGTGGAAGCGGCAAGGTGCACGACGCAGCCGACGATGCGCTCGGTGGGCATGGCGCGCGAGAGCGCGCCGCCGGGATCGAGGCTCTCCAGGCGGAGCTTGCCGCCGCCGAACGCCAGGCGATCGAAGAACCACCACGGCACGCCGTTCATCGCGGTGACGATGGACGTGCCTGCGCCGAGCAGCGGCCCGATGCCGCGCGCGACCTCCGCCAGGCTCTGGCCCTTCACGGCCACGATCACGCAGTCCTGCGCGCCGAGCTTCGCCGGGTCGCTGTCGGCCTGGACGGGATGCGCGTCTTCCGTGCCTGCCGAGCGCACGCGCAGGCCTTTTGCGCGGATCGCCGTCAGGTTGGCGCCTCTGGCGACGACCGAGACGGCGTGGCCCGCGCGCGCGAGCCAGCCGGCCATCAGCCCGCCCACCGCGCCGGCGCCGTAAATGCAGATTTTCATGGTGCTATTCTAAGGCCGCTGCGCGGGCTGCCCGCCCGGCAGCCGAACCGAAAAGGACTTCGCCGATGTTCGCCTTCATGAAGAAGATGACCGAGCTCCTGCCCGCGTCCAGCACGATCCCGGGCCGCAAGGAGAAGATGGACGTGCCCGAGAAGCACTTCGTCAACGGCAACCGCATCGTGCCGCCGTTTCCGGAGGGCCTGCAGCTCGCGCAGTTTGGCATGGGCTGCTTCTGGGGCGCGGAGCGGCTGTTCTGGCAGGTGCCGGGCGTGTACAGCACGGCGGTGGGCTACGCGGGCGGCGCGACGCAGAATCCGACCTACGAGGAAGTCTGCAGCGGCTTCACCAACCACGCCGAGATGGTGCTCGTCGTTTTCGATCCGAAGAAGGTCCCGTACGAGGCGCTGCTCAAGGTGTTCTGGGAAGGTCACGATCCGACGCAGGGCATGCGCCAGGGCAACGATCGCGGTTCGCAATACCGCTCGGCGATCTACACCTATGGCGATGAGCAGATGAAAGCCGCGCTCGCCACGCGCGACAGGTTCCAGGAAGGGCTCAAGGCGAAGGGCTACGGCAAGATCACCACCGAGATCAAGCCGGCGCCCGAGTTCTATTACGCCGAGGACTACCACCAGCAGTACCTCGGCAAGGATCCCAACGGCTACTGCGGGCTGGGCGGCACCGGGGTGAGCTGTCCCGTGGGCGTGCTGGCCAAGGCCTGACCTGCGCGGTGCGCCAGGCGTGACGCTGCAACGTCTCTTCGGCATCGAGCTGCCAATCGTCCAGGCGCCGATGGCGGGCGTGCAGGGCAGCGCCCTCGCGGTGGCGGTGTCGAACGCGGGCGCGCTGGGCTCGTTGCCCTGCGCGATGCTGGGCGTGGAGGCGATGCGCACGGAGCTGGCCGCGATCAGGGCCGGCACCCGCAAGCCCTTCAACGTCAATTTCTTCTGCCACGCGGCGCCGACGGCCAGCGCGGAGCGCGAGGCGGCCTGGCGCGCTGCGCTTGCCCCGTACTACCGCGAGTTCGGCATCGATCCGACGACCATCCCAGCCGGGCCGGGGCGGGCGCCGTTCAATGCCGAGTACGCCGACGCGCTGCAGGAGTTCAAGCCTGCCGTGGTGAGCTTTCATTTCGGCTTGCCCGCCGCGGCGCTGATGCGGCGCGTGAAATCCTGGGGCGCGAAGGTGCTGTCGTCGGCAACGACCGTGGACGAGGCGCGCTGGCTCGAAGCGCAGGGTGTGGATGCCGTCATCGCCCAAGGCCAGGAGGCGGGTGGGCATCGGGGCATCTTTCTATCGGAAGACCTGGCGACCCAGGTCGGCACCATTGCACTGCTACCGCAGGTCGTGCGGGCGGTGAAGGTGCCGGTCATCGCCGCTGGCGGCATCGCGGATGCCGATGGCGTCGCAGCCGCCATCGCGCTCGGCGCGGCCGGCGTGCAGGTCGGTACGGCCTACCTGCTTTGCCCCGAGGCAACCACGAACGCGGTGCACCGCGCCGCGCTGAAGAGCGAGTCGGCCCGGCATACGGCGCTCACCAACGTCTTCACCGGTCGGCCCGCCCGCGGCATCGTGAATCGCATCATTCGGGAGCAAGGGCCGATCAGCGCGGCCGCGCCGGCATTTCCACTCGCCGCTGCCGCGATCGCGCCCTTGCGCGCGCAAGCCGAGAGCCGCGGCTCCGGCGACTTCTCGCCGCTGTGGTCCGGGCAGAACGCGAGCGGCTGCAAGGAAATCCCCGCCGCCCAGCTCACGCGCGAGCTGGCGGCCAAACTCTAAGAAGCGTGAATCGGTCTAGGAGGGGGTAACGGGGGAACCTCGGTTCCCCTGTTCCGATCCTTCCCGGAAAATTGGGGTCAGGGCCGCATTTCCCTTGCGAGCGGAAATGCGGCCCTGACCCCAATTTTCGCAGGGGGTAACGGGGGAACCTCGGTTCCCCCGTTCCTATTTTCCGCGCTTGAGCATCATCTGCGCGTCCTCGATCACCTTGAAGGGGCTCTTGCCCCAGAGGATCGCGCCGAAGAAGAATTTCTCCAGCTTCGCCTCGGTGAGCGCGCGCCACTGGTACTGGTTCACCAGGATCACCTGCCCGGTCATGCCAAGATCGCCGATCACGGTGAAGGCGCCTTCCTGCACCTCCTTCTCCGGCGGCTTGGTCCAGGAGACCGGATCGACGCGCGACACCGAGCCGGGCTGCTCGCCGGGATAGACGTCGAACGAGCCGTGGCTTCCATCGATGGATTTCAGGGAGCAGGCGAGACGGCTTCCGCGTGGCGGCATGGTTGCAGACATAATAATCGCATGCGCGCCGTCGCCGGATGCCTGCTGGTGGTTTCTTTTGCCTCTTTCGCACAGCAGCAAGGCGACGTGGTGGTGACCGCCACGCGCGTGGACCAGCCAAGCCTCGAGATTCCGGCGTCGATCGACCGCGTCTACGCGGAGGAAATCCGCGACGGGCGCCCGCAGGTGAATCTCTCGGAGAGCCTCGGGCGCGTGCCCGGTATCACGGTGCTCAACCGGCAGAACTACGCGCAGGACCTGCAGATCTCCTCGCGCGGTTTCGGCTCGCGCTCGACGTTCGGCGTGCGCGGCATCCGCATGATCGCCGACGGCATCCCGGCGAGCATGCCCGACGGCCAGGGGCAGGCGTCCACGTTCGACCTGGGCTCGGCCGAGCGCATCGAGGTGCTGCGCGGGCCTTTCTCGAGCCTGTACGGCAACGCCGCGGGCGGCGTCATCAATGTGGTCACCGAGGACGGGCCCGCAGTTCCGACCCTGGAGCTGGGCCTGTACGGCGGCAGCTACGACACCTGGCGCAGCGCGCTCAAGTTCGGCGGCCAGTGGGGCGCGCTGAACGCGGTGGGCGACCTTTCGCGCTTCGACACCGAGGGCTACCGCGAGCACAGCGCCGCGCTGCGCGACCAGTTCAACGCCAAGGGCCGCATCGCGCTCGGCGACGCCAGCAGGCTCACGCTGGTGGCGAGCAGCCTGCGCCAACCGGACACGCAGGACCCGCTCGGGCTGACCGCGGCGCAGGTGGCGCAGAACCCGCAACAGGCGACGCCGCAGGCGATCCAGTTCAATACCCGCAAGACCATCGAGCACGACCAGGCGGGGGCGACCTTCGAGCACGCCTTCTCGGCGCAGCACCGCCTGCAGGCCTCTGGGTGGTTCGGCACGCGCTTCGTCGAGCAGTACCTGGCGATTCCGCTCGCGTTCCAGGCGGCGCCGACGTCCTCCGGCGGCGTGGTCAATCTCGACCGCGAGTTCGGCGGCGGCGCGCTGCGGCTGTCCAGCGACCTGGCGCTCGCGGGCAGGCCGTTGCGGCTTTCGGTCGGCGTGGAGTACGAGCGCATGGACGAGCGGCGCCGCGGCTATGTCAATGATCTCGGCGTGCAAGGGGTACTCAAGCGCGACGAGGACGACACCGTCTCGAGCACGGGTGCGTACGCCCAGGCCGAGTGGAAGTTCGCCGAGCGCTGGGCGGCGCACCTCGGCGTGCGCGCGACGCAGGTGTCCTTCGAGTCCACCGACTACTACATCGTGGCCGGCAATCCGGACGACAGCGGCTCCAGGGACTACAGCGCGACGACGCCGGTCGCGGGACTGCTCTACCGGCTCGACCCCACGACCAGCCTGTATGCGAATTTCGGCCGCGGTTTCGAGACGCCGACCTTTGCCGAACTCGCCTACCAGAACACCGGCTCCGGCCTCAATCTCGCGCTCGAGGCGGCGGAAAGCCGCCACGTCGAGATCGGCGCGAAACGCGTGCGCGCGGGCGCCTACCGCGCCAGCGTGGCGTTCTTCGACATCCAGACCGAGAACGAGATCGTCACCGACCAGTCGAGCGGCGGGCGCACCACCTTCCGCAACGCGGGGCGCACGCAGCGGCGTGGGATCGAGATCGGCGCCGAGTCGCTGCGCGCCGGGCCGGTCGAGGCGCGAGCGGCGTACACCTATCTCGATGCCGCCTTCGAGGACGGCTTCGGGACGATCGCCGCGGGCAACATGCTGCCAGGCGTGCCGAAGCACCAGTTCTACGCGGAAGGCGCGTGGCGCTACGCGCCCGCGGGCCTGCGCGTGGCGGCGGAGTTTCTCTATCGCTCCGAAGTGGCCGTGAACGACATCAATAGCCAGTTTGCGGGGTCCTACGGCGTGCTCAACCTGGTGTTCGGCCTGGAGCAGCGGGGCGCGCGCTGGCGCCTGCATGAGTTCCTGCGCATCGACAACGTGGGCGACCGAAGCTACATCGGCTCGGTGGTCGTGAACGACGCCAACGGGCGCTACTACGAGCCCGCGCCGCAGCGCAGCATTCTGCTCGGCGTGCAAGCGAGCCTGCAGTTCTAAATCGGTTGCAAAGCGATTAGTATTCGCGCCACCTAGAGGAGACGCCCATGAAGAGAACCCTGCTCACTGCAGCGCTGCTGGCCGCGACCGCGGCCTACGCGCAACCCAAGCCCCCGCCCGCCTGGCACCAGGGCAAGCCGCCGGCGATGGCCGATTCCAAGCTCGCGCCGCTCGCCGGCCGCATGACCGAGACGCCGGCCTCCGAGATTCCGATCGACAAGGTCAAGCTGCCCAAGGGCTTCAGCGCCGAGATCTGGGCGACCGGCATGCCCGGCGCGCGCGCGATGGCGCGTGGCCCCAACGGCAAGATCTACATCGGCACGCGCATCATCGGCCGCGTCTACGAGGTAACCGACGC
This sequence comes from Burkholderiales bacterium, assembly GCA_035718125.1. GTDB lineage: Bacteria > Pseudomonadota > Gammaproteobacteria > Burkholderiales > SG8-39 > JAABQT01. Next base: position 6,442 of record DASTHP010000088.1, read on the forward strand.
GGGCGACAAGCGTACCAGCCGCGTGGTGGTGGACAAGCTCACGCAGCCTGCTGGCGTGGCGATGAAGGGCGACTCGCTCTACGTCTTCGCCATCGACAAGGTGCTGCGCTACGACGGCATCGAGAAGAACCCGGCCGTGCAGCCGGTGGACATGACCGGCGCCTTCAACTTGCCCCCCGAGCAGCATCACAACTGGAAGTACGTCGC
>DASTHP010000089.1:0-3890 GCA_035718125.1 Burkholderiales bacterium
CTTGTCCGGGTGTCCCTCGGAAACCGATTCGGAAGTGAAGAGAAATTCGCTCATGGGGCTCGCCTGAAAAAAGGCTGCAAGGATAGCAGATGACGCAGCTGCTGGCGCGCCTGCCGCTGCGCGTGCTGCATGCGTTGGGAACCCTCCTCGGCTGGGTGATCTACGGGATCTCTCCCACCTACCGGCGCCACCTGCGCGAGAACCTGGCGGCGGCCGGCTATGGCGAGGCGCGCCTGCGCCGTGCGGTGATCGGTGAGACCGGCAAGATGGTGCTCGAGGCGCCGCGCATCTGGCTGCGGCCGCGCGCGGAGATCCTCCCGCTGCTGCGCGGCATCGACGGCCTGGAGCACTACGAGGTGGCGCGCGCGGCGGGCAAGGCCATCGTGCTGCTCACGCCGCACATCGGTTGCTTCGAGATCTGTGCGCAGGCCCTTGCCGAGCGCCACCCGATCACCGTGCTCTACCGCCCGTCCAAGCAGGAATGGCTGCAGCCGATGATCGACCGCGGCCGCGCGCGGCCGGGCGTCAGCCTGGCGAGCGCCGACCTGGCGGGCGTACGGCGGCTGCTCGCGGCGCTCAAGCGCCGCGAGACGGTCGGCATCCTCCCGGACCAGGTGCCCGGCGTCGGTGAAGGCGAGTGGGTCGATTTCTTCGGACGGCCCGCCTACACCATGACGCTCGCCGCGAAGCTCGCGGCGCGCGGCGACGTGGTTTGCCTGCTGGGGGCGGGCGAGCGTCTGCCGCGCGGCGAGGGCTTCGTCCTCCACATCCGGCCGCTGCCCCCGGCGCTGCCCGGCGAATCGGGCCCGCGCCACGTCAACCGCGCGATCGAATCCATGGTGCGCCTGTTCCCCGCGCAGTACCTCTGGGGCTACAACCGCTACAAGAGGCCCGCGGGCGCGCCGCCGCCCCCCGCGGGTCCACGGCCCGCGCCATGACGCGCCTGGCGGTCGCGGTTCTCTGGCTGCTGCATTTCCTGCCGCTCGGCGCGCTCGCCGCGGTGGGCAACACGCTCGGCCGGCTCGCCTTCTGGCTGATCCCGGAGCGCCGTCACGTGACGCGCGTCAACCTGCGCAAGTGCTTCCCGCAGATGGCACCCGAGGCGCGCGAGCGGCTGGCGCGGGCGCACTTCCGCGCCGTGACCCGCAGCCTCCTCGAGCACACCCTGCTGTGGTGGGCGCCGGAAGCGCGCCTGCGGCGGCTGATCCGCCTCGAGGGCCTCGAGCACCTCGCCGCGCTGCGCGAGGCGCCGGTGATCCTGCTCGTGCCGCATTTCGTGGGGTTGGATGCGAGCGGCACGCGCCTTGCGCTCGAGATCAATGCCGTCGCCATCTACTCCGCGCAGAAGAACGCCGTGTTCAACCGGCTCTTCGCGCACGGCCGCGGGCGCTTCGGCGACCAGCGGCAGGTGTCGCGGCAGGAAGGCGTGCGCGTCGCCATCCGCAGCATGCTGCGCGAGAAGCGGCCGTTCTTCTATCTGCCCGACCAGGACTACGGCCCGCGCGATGCGCTGTTCGTGCCCTTTTTCGGCGTTGCGGCCGCCACCATTCCGGGGCTCTCGCGCATCGCGCAGCTCACGCGCGCGAAGGTGGTGCCCGTGGTGGCGCGCATGCTGCCCGGCGGCGCGGGCTACGTGGTGCGCCTCGAGCCGCCCTGGGAGAACTTCCCGAGCGGCGACCACTACGCCGATACCCGGCGCATGAACGAGTACATCGAGCAACAGGTGCTCGACATGCCCGAGCAATACCTGTGGATGCACAAGCGCTTCAAGACCCGGCCACCGGGCGAAGCGGGGTTCTACTGACCCGTTGCCGCGCGCGACTGACCAGGGAAGCTCTGAACGAGTCCCGCGTGCGCGACGGTGGCGATTTTCGTGCAGGGCGAGACAGCGGACGCCGCCGTGTGCTCGAGGCCCACAAGGCGGCCGATGGCGATGCCATGCGCGAAAATTCGACCCCGTCCCTCCAGGCGGCGAGGCCGCGAGGCGGGGTTTCAAGGCAAAGGCCTCGCCGCCCTCCGGGTTGCGGCCGGAAGTCCGCGACGGTTGGCTTACGATAGCGCGATGACACGGGCGCCGGCGTTGTTGCTCGGCCTTGCGATATCGACATATCGCTGCGGTCTCGCGCCTAGCCGGCGCCGCGTTCCGGCCGCAACGCGCCACCGCGCGACTTGTTCAGAGCTTCCCTAGAATGCGGCCATGAAGCAGAAGCTGCGCGCCGCCGTGATCGGCGTCGGCTACCTCGGGCAGTTCCATGCCGAGAAGCTCGCCGCCCTCGAGGACGTCGAGCTGGTCGGCGTGGCCGACGCCGATGCCGCGCGCGCCAGGCACATCGCGGCCAAGCACGGCTGCGCGGCGCACGGGGAGCCGCGTGCGCTCCTCGGCAACGTGGACCTCGTCTGCATCGCGGTGCCCACGGAGCGCCACCACGAGGTCGCGCTCGAGTTCCTCGAGGCGGGCGTGCACGTGCTCCTGGAAAAGCCCATGACGCGCACGCTCGAGGAGGCGGACACGCTCCTCGCCGCCGCGCGCGCGCACGGCGCGCTGCTCGCCGTGGGCCACCTGGAGCGCTTCAATCCCGCATTCCGCGCGCTCGCGCAGGGCTTCGCGCGGCCCCTGTACATCGAATGCGAGCGGCTCTCGGGCTTCAAGCAGCGCGGCATCGACGTCGACGTGGTGCTCGACCTGATGATCCACGACCTCGACCTCGCGCGCGCGCTGGCGCGCAGCGAGATCGGGCACGTGAGCGCCTGCGGCTTCCAGGTGATGACCGAGGCGATCGACATCGCCAACGTGAGGATCGAGTTCGCCAGCGGCTGCGTGGCGAACCTTTCGGCGAGCCGCGTGAGCCAGGTGCAGGTGCGCAAGCTGCGCGTGTTCCAGAGCGGCGAGTACGCCTCGGCGGACCTGCAGGCGGGCAAGCTGCGCGTGGTGCGCCGCGACCCGCGCGGCGGCGCGATCGCGCAGGACGAGTCGTCGTTCGAGGACCGCGACGCGCTGCGCGCCGAGATCGAGAATTTCGTGGCAGCGGTGCGCGAGGGCCGTGCGCCGCTGGTCACGGGCGAGGACGGGCGCGCGGCGCTCGCCCTCGCCCTCGAGGTGTCGCGCCTCGTGCACGCGCGGCTGCAACGCTATGCGGCGGTGACCCGATGAAAGTTCCCATTCTCGACCTGGCGGCGGAACTGCGCGAAGTGGGGGCGGAAGTGCGCGCGGCGCTGGAGCGCGTGCTCGTCTCCGGCCACTTCATCCTCGGCCCCGAGGGCGCGGCGCTGGAAAAGGAGGTCGCGGCGCTGTGCGGCGTGCCGCACGCAGTCGCCTGCAACTCGGGCACCGACGCCCTGCACCTCGCCCTGCGCGCCGCCGGCATTGGACCCGGCGACGAGGTGCTGACGCCGGCCTTTACCTTCATCGCCACGGCCGAAGCGATCGCCTACGTCGGCGCGAAGCCGGTGTTCGCGGACGTGGATGCGGCCAGCTTCAACCTGACGGCCGGGACCCTGGAGCGCGCGCTTACGCCGCGCACACGCGCGGTGATCGTGGTGCACCTCTTCGGCCAGTGCGCCGAGATGGCGCCCATCGCGGCGCTGTGCCGCCAGCGGGGGCTCGTCCTGATCGAGGACTGCGCGCAGGCGATCGGCGCCGACTGGGCGGGCACCGCGGCGGGCGCCTGGGGCGATTTCGGCTGCTTCTCGTTCTACCCGACCAAGAACCTCGGCGCCTACGGCGACGCGGGCCTGGTCACCACGCGCGCGGCGAAGCACGACGCGATGCTGCGCATGCTGCGCCACCACGGCAGCAAGGTGACCTACTCGCACGAGGTGATCGGCCTGAACAGCCGGCTGGACGAGATGCAGGCGGCGATCCTGCGCGTCAAGCTCAAGCACCTGGCGCG
>DASTHP010000090.1:0-4849 GCA_035718125.1 Burkholderiales bacterium
GCGCCTGGCGATGGACAAGGCGCGCGAAGCCAACATGACCAAGGACAGCGTGCAGAACGCCGTCAAGCGCGGCATCGGCCAGCTCGAGGGCGTGTCCTACGAGGAGATCCGCTACGAGGGCTACGGGCCCGGCGGCGCCGCGGTGATCGTCGACTGCCTCACCGACAACCGCACGCGCACGGTGGCGGAGGTGCGCCATGCTTTCACCAAGAACGGCGGCAACCTCGGCTCGGACGGCTCGGTGAGCTACCTCTTCAAGCACTGCGGCCTGTTCGTGTTCGCGCCCGGCGCGAGCGAGGAGAAGCTGATGGAGGCGGCGCTGGAAGCAGGCGCCGAGGACGTGGTGGCGAACGACGACGGCTCGATCGAGGTGCTGTGCGCGCCCAACGATTTCCACGCGGTGAAGGCGGCGCTGGAGAAGGCCGGCTTCAAGCCCGAGCTGGCGGAAGTCACCATGAAGCCCGTCAACGAGACCGCGATCGCCGGCGGCGACGCGCAGCGCATGCGCAGCCTGCTCGACGCGCTGGAGAACCTCGACGACGCGCAGGACGTGTACACCACCGCGGCGCTGGAAGACGCGTGAGGATCCTGGGCATCGATCCCGGCCTGCAGGTCACCGGGTTCGGCGTCATCGACCAGCAGGGCCAGCAGTTGCGCTACGTGACCAGCGGCTGCGTGCGCTCGGGCCGCGGCGAGCTCGCCGAGCGATTGCGCGTCCTGCTCGAAGGACTCAAGCAGATCATCGCCGAGCACCGCCCGGCAGAGGCGGCGATCGAGAAGGTGTTCGTCAACGTCAATCCGCAATCGACGCTCGCGCTTGGCCAGGCGCGCGGCACCGCGATCTGCGCCGCCGTGCTCGCGGGGCTGCCGGTCGCCGAGTACACTGCGCTGCAGGTGAAGCAGTCCGTGGTCGGCAACGGCCACGCGAAAAAGGCACAGGTGCAGGAGATGGTGAAGCGCTTGCTCACACTGCCCGGGGTACCGGGTCCGGACGCGGCCGACGCGCTCGCCTGCGCCATCTGCCATGCACACGGCGCACGTCTCGGCGCCTATTCGACGCGCGGCCTGCGTTTGCGGCGCGGGCGGCTGGCGTGATCGGCCGGTGGAAGGAGCGCCGTCCGTGATCGGCCGGCTCAGCGGCAAGCTCGCCGGCAAGCATCCGCCGCAGGTACTGGTGGACTGCAACGGCGTCGGCTACGAGCTCGACGTGCCGATGAGCACCTTCTACAACCTGCCCGGCGTCGGCGAGCCGGTGACGCTGCACACGCATCTCGTGGTGCGCGAGGATGCGCAGACGCTCTACGGCTTCGGCACGCTGGAGGAGCGCGCGGCGTTCCGCCAGCTCCTCAAGATCTCGGGCATTGGCGCGCGCACCGCCCTCGCGGTGCTCTCGGGGATGTCGGTGGCGGAACTCGCGCAGGCGGTCGTGTTGCAGGAAGCCGGGCGGCTCACCAAGGTCCCCGGCATCGGCAAGAAGACTGCGGAGCGGCTGCTGCTCGAGCTGAAGGGCAAGCTCGCCGACGTGAGACCGGCAGCCGCCGGCGCCAACGACGTGCTCGATGCCTTGCTGGGGCTGGGCTACAGCGAGAAGGAAGCGCTGGCGGCCCTGAAGGGCCTGCCGCCGGGCGTGCCGGTGGCCGAAGGCATCCGCGCGGCGCTCAAGGCGCTCGCCAAGTCCTGAGCGGCCGCGCCGGCCGCGACCTGCCTAGAACCGGACGACGGCGTTGATCGACCAGAGGTCGGTGCGCGCGCGATTGGCGAGGGCGTCGTCGCCGTAGCGGCTGCTGAAATCCATGCGCAGCCCGGCGCCGGCGCTGAAATCGTATTGCCCGCCAAACCCCCACAGCAGTCCTGGGCGGGTCTTCGCCGGGTCGAGCGAGGCGAGTCCCGCGAGGGCGTCGGTCGCCGATGCAAGCGAATTGTCGGCCGCCGGCAGGGCGAGGCCGAGATGCCCCTGCAGCGAGAAGGATCGTCCGATAGGCAGCAGGCCGCTGCCGGCCAGTGTCCACGCGCTCGACTGCGAGGTGGCGGTGTAGCCGACGTCGAGGCTCCAGTTCTGCGTGAAGCGGTAGCCGCCGAACTGCTGCAGGCTCGACTCCAGGGTCTCGCGCGATTCGCTCGGGTGCGGAACGATGCGCAGCTCGGGGCGAGGCTTGGGGAGCACGAGCCCGCTGCCAAGGTACCAGCCGCCCTCGGACTGATCCTGGGCCTGGAGGGTCGCCGGAAGGCTCGCGGCGAGCACCGCGAGCAGGAGTCGCTTCACCTTGCGCACAGGAGAAATCGTATGCCCGGCGGCGCGCGGGCACAAGGGCAAAGCGCGCCGCTCTGGCAGAATCCCACAATGTCCATCGAGACCGACCGCCTGATCGCGGCCGCCCCCGCCTCCGCCCAGGAGGAGGAGTTCCAGAAGTCGCTGCGGCCCGCGCGGCTGGCCGATTACGTGGGCCAGGAGAAGGTGCGCGGCCAGCTGGAGATCTTCATCCAGGCGGCGCGCGGCCGCGCCGAGGCGCTCGACCACGTACTGCTGTTCGGCCCCCCGGGGCTGGGCAAGACGACGCTCGCGCACATCATCGCCCGCGAGATGGGCGTCAACCTGCGCCACACCTCGGGGCCGGTGCTGGAGCGCCCCGGGGACCTGGCGGCGCTGCTCACCAACCTCGAGCCGCGCGACGTGCTGTTCATCGACGAGATCCATCGCCTCTCGCCCGTGGTCGAGGAGATCCTCTACCCGGCGCTCGAGGACTACCAGATCGACATCATGATCGGCGAGGGGCCGGCGGCGCGCTCGATCAAGCTCGACCTGCCGCCCTTCACGCTGGTGGGCGCCACCACGCGCGCCGGCATGCTCACCAATCCCCTGCGCGACCGCTTCGGCATCGTCGCGCGCCTGGAGTTCTACAGCGCCGCCGAGCTGGCGACGATCGTGCGTCGCTCGGCCGGCCTGCTGCAGGTCGAGCTTGCCGAGGAGGGCGGCGCCGAGATCGCGCGCCGCGCGCGCGGCACGCCGCGCATCGCCAATCGCCTCCTGCGACGCGTGCGCGACTTCGCCCAGGTGAAGGCGAGCGGCGCGGTCACGCGGCAGGTCGCCGATGACGCGCTGCGCATGCTCGATGTCGACGCGCTGGGCCTGGACGTGATGGACCGCAAGCTGCTGCTCGCCGTGATCGAGAAATTCGGCGGCGGCCCGGTGGGCGTGGAGAACCTCGCGCACGCCATCGGCGAGGAAGCCGACACCATCGAGGACGTGCTCGAGCCCTACCTCATCCAGCAGGGCTTCCTGCAGCGCACGCCACGCGGGCGCATGGCCACGCTCACCGCGTACCGCCATTTCGGCATCGTCGCGCCGTCGGGCGCGCCCGACTTGCTGGGCTCCTAGCGCGCGCGGCCCGGCTGCGGGCGCGCGCGGCGAGCCCACCCCGCTGGCGCTACAATCGCCGGGTGCCTCGAGACCCCGCGCACGTTTTCCGCTGGCCGCTGCGCGTGTACTACGAGGACACCGATTTCGGCGGCGTCGTCTACTATGCCAATTACCTGCGCTACTTCGAGCGCGCGCGCACCGAATGGCTGCGCGCGCTCGGCATCGAGCACCAGGCGCTCGCGCGCGACGCCGGGCTGCAGTTCGTGGTGCGGCGCGCCGAGATCGATTTCCTGCGCGGCGCGCGGCTGGACGACGAATTGCAGATCACCGTCGAGGTCGCCGAGCGCAAGCGCGCCTCTCTCATGTTGAAGCAGGAAGCGCTGCGGCAGGGCGAACCCATGGCGCGCGCGCGGGTCCAAGCCGCGTGCGTGCGCTGCACCGACCTGAAGCCTGCGCCGCTGCCCGCGGCGCTGCTGGCGCGATTGCCCAAACGAGTCGATGAACACGAAATGAGCACCCGATGAACGTCACGGCCGACCTCGAAATCTGGACGCTGATCCTGGGCGCGAGCCTGGTGGTGAAGGCGGTAATGCTGCTGCTGCTCGCGGTGTCGTTCCTTTCCTGGATGTACATCTTCAGCAAGGGCTTCGCCATCCGCCGGGCGCGCGCGCAGACCGAGCAGTTCGAGCGCGAGTTCTGGGGCGGCAGCGACCTGAACCTGCTCTACCAGGGCGCGGTGAACAATCGCCCCACCATCGGCAGCCTGGAGCGGATCTTCGAGTCGGGCTTTCGCGAGTTCGTGAAGCTGCGCAACCAGCGCGGCGCCACCGAGCCGAGCGTGATGGTGGACGGCGCGCGCCGGGCGATGCGCGCGACCTACCAGCGCGAGATGGACCATCTCGAGCGCCACCTGGCGTTTCTCGCCTCGACGGGCTCGGTGAGCCCTTACGTGGGGCTGTTCGGCACGGTGTGGGGCATCATGCATGCCTTCCGCAGCCTCGCCAACGTGCAGCAGGCGACGCTCGCGCAGGTCGCGCCCGGCATCGCCGAGGCGCTGGTGGCGACCGCGATCGGCCTGTTCGCCGCGATTCCGGCGGTGGTGGCCTACAACCGCTACTCGCACCAGATCGACCGCATCGCCATCCGCTTCGAGAGCTTCATGGAGGAGTTCTCGAACATCCTGCAAAGGCAGGCCGTGAAGTGAGTCTTCGCAACAAGCGCGCGCCGATGCACGAGATCAACGTCGTGCCTTACGTCGACGTGATGCTGGTGCTGCTCGTCATCTTCATGGTGACCGCGCCGCTGGTGACGCCGGGCGTGGTCGACCTGCCCTCGATATCGAAGGCCTCGAACGCGCCCGTCACGCCGCTCGAGGTGGTGATCCGCGCCGACCGCTCGATCATGATCCGCGCTCGCGACGCGAAGGGCGCGCTGGCCGAAGAGCGGCGCGTGGCCCGCGGCGATCTGGCGCGCGTGATCCGCGAGCGCCAG
>DASTHP010000091.1:0-2924 GCA_035718125.1 Burkholderiales bacterium
GGCGTCGGCGAGGCTCTTCGGCAGGAACGGCAGCACTTTCAGCGCCACCGCGGTGAGCGCCAGCGCCAGCGCCACCCCGCCCACGCCGAGCGCCACCTCCGGCAGGCTCGGCGCATAGGCCGCGACCACGCCGTCGAAGAAGCTGCTGGCGACTTCCTTCTCCGGGAACATGAGCTGCGGGTAGGCCTGGCCGCCGATGATGAGCACGTAGAGCTGCGCGAGGCCGCCGAGGATCACGCACACCGCCGCCGCCGCGAAGGAGCGGCGCGATGAGGCCCCGAACAGCAGCACAAGGGGCACGAGGCCGCCGACGAGAACCTGCCCGAGCCAGAACAGCGCCGTGTAGATGCCGCCGTCCCAGAGGAAGAAGCGCACCACGTCGTGCTGGCGCGCCACGTAGAGGTTGGTGAGGTGCTGGACCGCCACGAAATACAGCACCGCCGCGACGAACACGCCGAGCAGGCTGCGCAGCCGCTTCAGCACCACCTCGCCCAGCGCGCGCCCGCTCCATCCGTAGGCCGTCATCAGCACCAATACGAAGATCGCCAGGCCGAAGGAGAACGACATGATGATGAACAGCGGCGCGAGCAGCGCGCTGTTGTAGGGCTCGCGCGCCACCAGGAAGCCGAAGATCGAGCCGGTGCCGGTGGTGAGGATGAGGCGCCAGAGGAACGCGAGCACGCCCGCGCGCTTGCTGTAGCCGTGCATGCGCCGCTCCATCATCGTCCACAGGTACAGCGCCACGATGGCGAAGAACCCCGTATAGAGGAAGATGTTCCAGGCGAAGATCGACTTGAAGTTGTAGTGCGTCATCGCCACGATCAGCCGCTCGGGCCGCCCGAGGTCGAGCACCAGCACCGCGAGGCCGCCGGCGAGCAGCGCCACGGCGAGCAGCGCGGAGAGCCGCGCGAGCGGCTTGTAGAGCTCGCGGCCGAACACCGAGGCGATCGAGGCGACGTTGAGCGCGCCCGAGGCGGCGACGATCAGGAATACCGCGAACACGTGCGGGGTTCCCCACACGATGCGATTGCTCATGCCGGTGATGTAATGGCCGTTGTGCTCCATGGTCCACGCGGCGCCCAGGCCCGCCAGCACCAGCGCGCCGAGCACCGCGAGCAGCGCGAGGTAGCCGCCGCTGCGGCCTTCGATCTCGCTGTAGTGGGTGCGCGCCATCGCCTATAGTCCCTGGTAGCGCACGCCGGTATTGAGCGCGAGGTCGGCGCGGATCTGGCTCGAAGGCTCGGTGCGCAGGCGCTTGTGGATCGCGCTGTCGCGATCGTTCAGGTCGCCGAACGCCATGGCCTTGCCGCCGTCCTTGTTGCAGGCCTCCACGCAGGCCGGCGTTTCGCCGCGATCCACGCGATGCACGCACAGCGTGCAGGACTCGACCGTGCCCTTGCCGCGCGGCACGTCGGGCTTCTGGCCGCTCGTCGCCTCGTGCACGAAGGAGCGCGCGGCGTACGGGCAGGCCATCACGCAATAGCGGCAGCCGATGCAGGTGTGCTTGTCCACCAGCACGATGCCGTCGTCGCGCTTGAACGACGCTCCGGTGGGGCATACGTCCACGCAGGGCGGGTGCTCGCAGTGCTGGCACATGAGCGGCAGCGTTTGCGCGTAGCCGGTGCGCTTGTCGCGCAGGCTCACCTTGCGGATCCACTGCGCGTCGGTCGCAGGGCGGCCGTTCGAGACGACGCCGTTCTCCTCGTGGCAGGCGGTGACGCAGGCATCGCATGTGCCGCACTTGGTGATGTCGATCAGCAGTCCCCAGCGCTGCAGCTTGGAGGCGGCCTCCTGCGGCGAGCGCGCCTGCGCGAGCTCGATCAGCCTGAAGCCCGGCGCCAGAGCCGCGACTGTGGCCGCGCCCGCCACGGCGGCGGCGCTCCAACCCAGGAACTGGCGGCGGTCCGGATTCATGGCCTGGCCAAGGCCCGCTTCTGCGGATTCGGGGAATGGCACTCGAAGCAGTCGATGCTCACCGCGGCGTACTCGTGGCAGCTCGAGCAGAAGCCCTCGTTGCCGAGCACGCTGCCGGTCTTCTGGCCGGCGTGGCAGTCGACGCAGCCCTTCAGGCTGAAGCGCGGCTCGCGCAGTCCCTGGCGCATGGTGCGATCGCGCTGGTGCAGCAGCATCTTCATGTGGTCGCGGCGCACCTCGGCGACCGGCGCCACGCAGGCCTCGCCCTTCTCGATCTTGATCGTGGGCACCGCGACGCGGCTCGCCTGCTTCTCGCCCGCGTCGGCAACCCCCGCGAGCGCCAGCACGGCGGCGAAGATCCCGGCAGCGATGCGCATCATGGAAGCTCGCCGGCGCTCAGTGATCGCCCAAACCCATCTTGATGTAGCCGGTGGGGCAGACGTCGGCGCAGATGTGGCAGCCGATGCACAGGTCGTAATCGGTGTACACGTAGCGGCCCATGGTGGCCTCGGACTTCGGCGTGCGCTTGACCGCGGTCTGCGGGCAGTAGATGACGCAGTTGTCGCACTCGAAGCACATGCCGCAGCTCATGCAGCGCTTGGCTTCGTCCACCGCCTGCTTGTCGGTGAGGCCCACCATGCGCTCGGCGAAGTGCCCCAGCACCTCCTCGGCCGACGGGCCGATCTCGGTGCGCTTGATGCGCTCCTGGTACGGGAAATGGCCGAGGAACAGCTCCTCAGGCTTGCACACCTCCGCTGCGCTGCGGTCCTCGTAATTGTGGACGGCGAAGCCGCCCACCGCCTTGCCGGCGAGCGAGGTGCCGCGCAGGCCCTGGTCGATGGCGCGCGGGCCGTTCGCCTCGGAGGGCGCGTATTTCGCCGGCTCGAGCTTCACCTCGCGCAGCTTGTCGAGCAGGTTGAAGTGGTGCACGTCCACCTTCGGGCGCTTGGCGAACTCCTCGCCCTTCAGGTAGCGGTCGATGCTGTCGGCCGCGATCGAGCCCTGGCCGA
>DASTHP010000092.1:0-23095 GCA_035718125.1 Burkholderiales bacterium
GACAACTGCGTCATTTATTGCCCGCAGACCGCGGTCAAGCGCACGCCCAAGGCCGAGGCCACCATGGGCCGCTACGTCTATACCGACTACGACCTGTGCATCGGCTGCCACATCTGCGCCGACGTGTGCCCCACCGGCTACATCAAGATGGGCCTGGGCGACCACTGAGCGCCGCCGGGCGGGCATGATGATGCGCATCGCTGCCGGGATCATCGCCGCCGCGCTTGCGCTCGCGGGGGTCGCCGACGCGGGCGAGAAGTTGGCAAGCCGCGTCGCGGTGCCCACGGTGAAGATCGAAAAGGACGGGGCCTGCGTGGCGCCGGTCGCCGAAATGCGCCGCGACCACATGAAGATGCTGCTGCACCAGCGCGACCGCACCATGCGCCAGGGGCTGCGCGAGCCGCGCTTCAGCCTCAAGGGCTGCGTCGACTGCCACGCCAGCCAGAAGACCGGCAGCGTGCTCGGCAAGGAGGGCTTCTGCTCGAGCTGCCATGAGTACGCCGCAGTGAGCATCGACTGCTTCGAATGCCATTCGCCGAACCCGCAGAAGCGCACCGCGGCCAGGCCATGAATCCGGACCGCCGCCAGTTCCTGGGTTGGGGCGCCGCCGCCGCGGGCGCGGCCGCAGTCACGACCCTGGCGCCGGGCTTGAGGCTCGTCGAGCTCGCGCAGGCGCGCTCGCCCCAGGAGGCCGCCTCGAAACTGCAGCGCTGGGGGCTGCTGATCGACATCACGAAGTGCGGGACCTGCAACGCGTGCGTCACTGCCTGCCACGAGGAGAACGGCGTCGCGAGCCACGGCCGCCCGGCAACCGACGCCCAGTGGATCCGCAAGGTGAGCCTGCGCGACAAGCGCACCGGCTACGCGCAGACGCTGCCGCTCATGTGCCAGCACTGCGAGCATCCGCCGTGCGTGGACGTGTGCCCTACGGGAGCTTCCTTCAAGCGCGACGACGGCATCGTGCTGGTGGACAAGCACACCTGCATCGGCTGCCGCTACTGCGTGATGGCCTGCCCGTACGCCGCGCGCTCCTTCGTGCACGAGGCGACGAGCGGCCAGAAGCCCGACGTGCCGCGCGGCAAGGGCACGGTGGAGTCCTGCACCCTGTGCGTGCACCGCGTGGATCGTGGCGAGACGCCGGCCTGCGTGGAAGCCTGCAACAAGGACGGCGGCAAGGCGATGGCCTTTGGCGACCTGAACGACGCGTCCTCGGAAATCCACGGGCGCCTGAAGCGCGAGCCCTCGAGCCAGATCCGCGCCGACCTCGCGCTCAACACCGGCGTGCGCTACCAGGGTTTATAGGCGATGGCGCGCACCCACTACAGCGAGATCGAAGGCCGCAGCCCCGGCTTCTACGTGCTGCTCGGCATGCTCGGCGCCCTCATCCTCGGCGGCCTCGCTGCAACCTGGTACATGGAGCACAACGGGCACTACGTCACCGGCATGAGCAACCGGATCGTGTGGGGCATGCCGCATGTATTCGCGATATTCCTGATCGTCGCCGCCTCGGGCGTGCTCAACGTCGCCTCGATCGCCTCGGTGTTCGGCCGTGCGCTCTACAAGCCGCTCGCCCGGCTCTCCGGGCTGCTCGCCGTGACGCTGCTCGCCGGCGGCCTCGCGGTGCTGGTGCTCGACCTCGGGCGGCCCGAGCGGCTGATCGTGGCGATGACGCACTACAATTTCAAGTCGATCTTCGCCTGGAATATTTTTCTCTATACCGGTTTCTACGCCATCGTGGCGGTCTACCTGTGGACGATGTTCGAGCGGCGCATGAATGACTACAGCAAGCCGGCGGGCCTGGTCGCATTCGTCTGGCGCCTGGTCCTCACCACCGGTACCGGATCGATCTTCGGCTTCCTGGTGGCGCGCGAGCCCTACAACAGCGCGCTGCTCGCGCCGATGTTCATCATCCTGTCGTTTTCCTTCGGCCTGGCGATCTTCGTCCTGGTGCTGATGGCGGCTTGCCGGTGGACCGGCCGCCCGTTGGGCGATCTGGTGCTGCGCCGGCTCGGGAACCTGCTCGGCGTCTTCGTCGCGGCCGTGCTGTATTTCGCCGCGATCTACCACCTCACCAACCTCTACATCGCGCGCCAGCACGACGTCGAGCGCTTCTTCCTCTGGGAGGGCGGCATCTACACGGCGCTGTTCTGGCTCGGGCAGGTCCTGATCGGCGGCGTCGTGCCCCTCGTGCTGCTGTTCGGGGTTTCGTCGCGCCGCGCCCTCGCGGCAGCGGCGGCGTGCGTGATCGCGGGCGGCCTTGCGCAGCTCTACGTCCTCATCATCGGCGGCCAGGCCTACCCGCAGCTGATGTTCCCGGAGAAGGAAGTCGCCAGCAGCTTCTTCGACGGCATGGTCGCGGCGTACGCGCCGAGCCTGCCGGAAGTGGCGCTCGGCGTGGGCGGCATCGCGCTGGCGCTCGCCCTCACCGCCGTCGCGCTGAAGGTCCTGCCGTTCCTGCCGAAGAGCCTCGCCGACAGCGACGTCGAACCGGCGGCCGCATGAACCGCCTGTTCATCTCCGCGGCCCACAAGTCCTCGGGCAAGACCACGGTGTGCATCGGCCTGTGCGCAGCGCTGCGCGCGCGCGGCGAGATCGTGCAGCCCTTCAAGAAGGGCCCGGACTACATCGATCCGCTGTGGCTGGGGCTCGCCGCCGGGCGGCCCTGCTACAACCTCGACGCCTACCTGATGGGCGCGGACGAGATCCGCGCCCAGGTCGCGCGCAGCATGCGCGGCGCCACGCTCGGCGTCGTCGAAGGCAACAAGGGACTGTACGACGGGCTCGATCTCCACGGCAGCAACAGCAACGCCGCGATGGCCGCGCTGCTCGGCACGCCCGTGGTGCTGGTGATCGACGCGCGCGGCATGACGCGCGGCATCGCGCCGCTCATCCTCGGCTACCAGGCGTTCGACCCGAGCATCCGCATCGCCGGCGTGATCCTGAACCAGCTCGGCGGCTCGCGCCACGAGGCCAAGCTGCGCGCGGTGATCCAGCATTACACCGGCGTGCCGGTGATCGGCGCCGTGCAGCACGACGAGCGCATGACGATCGTCGAGCGCCACCTCGGCCTGGTGCCGAGCAACGAGGCCGAGGGCGCGCGCCACCGCATCGACGAGATCGCGGCGCACATCGCCGCGCAGGTCGATCTCGACCAGTTGCTGGCCATCGCCCGGCAGGCGGCGCCGCTGCAGGCCGGCGAGACGGCGCCGGGCGCGACCGGCGGCCCGCCGGTGCGCATCGGCATCGCGCGCGACGCCGCATTCGGCTTCTATTATCCGGGCGACCTCGACGCCCTGCGCTCGGCGGGCGCGGAACTGGTGAGCTTCGACGCGCTGCATGCCGAGCACCTGCCGCCGGTCGACGGCCTGTTCATCGGCGGCGGCTTTCCGGAGACGCACATGGAGGCGCTCGCGGCGAATACCAGCCTGCGACACGAGCTGCGCGAGGCGATCGAAGCGGGCCTGCCGGCCTACGCCGAATGCGGCGGGCTGATGTATCTCGCGCGCGGCATCGAGTGGAACGGGCGCGCCGCGCCGATGGTCGGCGTGATTCCCGCGGACATCGTCATGCACGAGCGGCCCGTCGGGCGCGGCTACGTGCACCTGCGCGAGACGAGCCACGGCTTGTGGCCGCGGCCGCCCGCCGCGCAGGCGCCGGTGATCCACGCGCACGAGTTCCACTACTCGAGCGTGGAGAACCTCGCGCCGGACGTCGAGTTCGCCTACGACGTGGAGCGCGGCCACGGCATCGACGGCCGGCACGACGGCATCGTGCACAAGAACCTGCTGGCGTCCTACGCGCACCTGCGCGATGTCGCCGGCAATCCGTGGGCGCGACGCTTCGTCGATTTCGTGAGGAGCTGCCACCATGCCGCTTGAAGTCGCGGGAACCACGCTGGCAGTCGATTTCGAGGGCTACCTGGTCGATCCCGCGCAATGGAACGACCAGGTCGCCGAGGCGCTGGCGCGCCAGGAGCACATCGTCCTGACGGATGAGCACTGGGTCGTGATCCGCTTCATCCGCGAGTACTTCGAGCAGCACCACATCGCGCCGGACGCGCGCCACGTCATGAAGCACCTGGCCGAACACAAGGGCGCGGGCAAGGCGGGGCGCAACGATCTGTTCGTGCTGTTTCCCTACGGCTACGTCAAGCAGGCGTGCAAGATCGCGGGCATGCGCAAGCCGCGCGCCTGGAGCACCGGCTGAAATCATGATCACGGTCACGCCGCAGGCGGCGGAGCAGATCGCCAAGTCCGCGGCGCAGGCCGGCGCGGGCGAGGTCTGCCTGCGCCTCGCCGCGCGCCTGGACGACAAGGGCGTGCTCGAGTACGGCATGGGCTTCGACGACAAGGTCGACGGCGACACGCAGGTGGCCGCCGGCGGCGTCACGCTGCTGGTCTCGCCCGGCAGCGTAGAGCTGCTCACCGGCGCCACGCTGGATTACGTGGAGATCAATCCGGGCGAGTGGCGCTTCATCTTCATCAACCCGAACGATCCGTCGCACAAGGCGCCCAAAGCGGCGGGCTAGGCTGCGCTCCCGCTGCGCGCACGCCGCAACGCGCCATCGTGCGAGCAGGCCCGAGGCGTCCCTAGACGCCGCTGCGCCGGGGCGTTAGTCTGGCCTGCGGTATGGCGGAGCCCACTTCCTCGAAGCCGGCGCAGACGCAGGCGGTGCGCCTGGCGCGCAAGACCCAGTCGCTCGACATCCTGTATGCGATCGCCACCAGCCTCAACCAGCCCGGCAACCTCGAGCAGCTGCTCGAGGGCTTTCTCGACACCTTCATCGAGCTGGTGGACGCGCGCGCGGCGAGCGTGCGGCTGGTCACCGGCGAGGGCGGTACGCGGCTGGTCGCGAGCCGCGGGCTCGCGCCGGAGGTGGTCGAGCGCGACCGGCTGATGCCGGCGGGCGGCTGCCCGTGCGCCTGGGCGGCGAGCGAAGGCGGGCTGCGCATCCAGCGCGGCACCGCGCCTTGCGCGGCGCTCATCGGCCGTCCCATGCTCGAGCGCGACTGCGCGGAATTCGTCGCGGTCCCGGCGCAGCACCAGGACCGCATCGTCGGCGTCTACAACCTGTTCCTCGACCGGCCGCTGGCGGCCATGGGCGAGGACATGCCCGATCTCCTGATCAGCGTGGGCCGCCACCTGGGCCTCGCCATCGAGAAGGCGCGCCTGGAGAGCGAGGCGCGCCGCCTCGCCATCCTGGAGGAGCGCAACCTCATCGGCAACGAGCTGCACGATTCCCTGGCGCAGTCGCTGATCGGCATGCGCCTGCAGTTGAAGCTTCTCGGCGAGTCGCTGGCGCGCAAGGACGTCGGCGCCGCCCAGTACGAGGCGAGCCGCCTGCGCCGCGCGATGGCGCAGGCGACCGACGACCTGCGCGAGCTGCTGACCAATTACCGGCTGAAGATCGACGACGCCGGGCTGGTGCCGAGCATCGCCAGCCTGGTGGAGCGCTTCGGCCGCGAGACCGGCATCGAGGTGTTCTTCCAGAACGAGTGCCGCGCGCTCGCGCTCACGCCGGCCCAGGAGATCCAGGTGTTCTTCATCGTCCAGGAGGCGCTGACCAACATCCGCAAGCACAGCGGCGCGCACAACGTGCGCATCCGGCTCGACAACGAGGACGACCTGTACACCGTGCTGATCGAGGATGACGGCCTGGGCATGGCCGAGACCGCCGGCGGCTTGCCGGGCGAGCATGCGGGCCTCGCGATCATGCGCGAGCGCACCGAGCGGCTGCAGGGCCAGATCGTGATCGAGAGCGAGCCCGGCGAGGGCACGCGCATCGTGCTGATGTTCAATGCGCCGCCGCCGCCCGGCGCGCGCGCCACCGCCGAGCGCAGCTGACGTGCGGGTGCTGCTGATCGACGACCACGCCCTGGTGCGCAAGGGCATCGAGGAGCTGCTGCAAAGCCGCGGCGTCCAGGTGGTGGCCGCGGTCGGCTCGGGCGAGGAAGGCGTGCGCCGCGCGCGCGAGCTGCCCGCCGACCTGATCCTGCTCGACGTCAAGATGCCGGGCATGAATGGCATCGAGACCCTCAAGCAGTTGCGCGCGAGCGGCGTCAAGGCGCCGGTGGTGATGCTCACCATGAGCCGGGAGGACGCCGACCTGAGCGCCGCGCTGCGCGCCGGCGCGCAGGGCTACCTGCTGAAGGACATCGAGCCGGAGGACCTGGTGCCCGCGCTCGAGGCGGCGGTGCAAGGCAACAACGTGGTGGCGCGCGAGCTGGTCGGATCGCTGGCGCGCCTGGTGCGCGGCGGTGATGCCGCGGCCGCTTCGCCGCCGGCGCCGTCGCGCGCGGCGGCGCCCTTCGCCGAGCTCACGCCGCGCGAGCTGGAGATCCTGGAGTGCATCGCCGACGGCTCGAGCAACAAGATGATCGCGCGTGCCCTGGACATCACCGACGGCACCGTCAAGCTGCATGTCAAGGCGATCCTGCGCAAGCTCGGACTGCGCTCGCGCGTGGAGGCGGCGGTGACCGCGGTCGAGCACGGCCTGGGTACGAGCCGGAGAAAGTCCGGGCCCGCGCCCGGCGCCTGACTGCGCCTCAGGACTGCAGCGGGTTGACGAACAACTGCGAGCGCGGCAGCCCGCGCTCGAGCAGCTGGAACTCCGTGGCGTTCACCCACGGCGCGGGCCCCGCGACGTAGACATCGCATTCGCCCAGCGGCGGATGATCCCGCAGCACCTGCGGCAGCGCCGCCTGCAGGAGCGCCTCGTCGGGCGCGGCGCCCGCCGCCTTGACCGGGTCGTAGCGGAAGTCGTCCAGGGCATCGCTCCAGGAGCGGCACAGGTTGTCGAGGTAGTGGCCGCCCTCGCCCGAGGCGACCCAGACCAGGTGCAGCGACTCGGCGGCATCGAGCGCCATGGCGTGCTCGATCAGGCTCTTGACGGGCGCAAAGCCGGATTCGATGGCGATGAACAGCAGCGGGCGATGCGATTCCTCGTTCAGCACGAACTCGCCGCGCGGGCCCTCCAGGTGCACCGTCTCCACGCCCTTCAGTCCGGCGAACACGCCCTCGGCGAACGCGTCGCCGGGACGCCGCCGGATGTGGAAATGCAGGTTGCGCTCGTCGCAGGGGCAGCTCGCCACGGGCAGCGAGGCGGCGCTGCCGTCGGGGAGCGCGAGAGAGGCCGACTGCCCGGCCAGGAAGCGCAGGCGGTTGCTGCGCGGCGTCTGCAGGTGCAGCAAGCGCACGTCCGCACCGAGCGGGCTCACGGACTTGACCTTGGCCTCGAGAACCTGCAGCGGCATGTCCGCGGCACCATGCGCCTCGCGTGCCTCGATCACGAGGTCGGTCAGCGCGGTGTTGCAGCACATGAGCATGACCCCGGCATTCTTCTCCGCCGCGGTGAGGGCGTAGTCCGAATGTCGCGTGCGCTGCACCTGGCCCGACACGATCTTCGCCTTGCACTTGCCGCAGCCGCCCATGCTGCAGCCGTAGTCGAGCGACAGCCCCGCGCGCAGCGCCGCCTCGAGCAGGCTGTCGTTGCCGTCGACGAAGAACTCGTGGCCGCTCGGCTTGATCTGTACGTGCGCGGACATGATCCTGAGCAAGCTCTCCTGTGCCAGCAGGGGCGGCGGCGGCCCGCCCTGCGCGGCGGGCTCCAGGCGCTGCTGCAGCCAGGCGCGCAGCCCCGCCGCGTCGCCCGGCTCGCGCAGCTTCGCCTGCAGCGCGTCCACGATCGCCCGGTAATGCTCGAGCTGCGCCTGCACCTGCGCCCGCTCCACGCTCAGCTCGGCCAGGCGCGCGACCAGCGCCTCGGAGCTGGGCAGCACCCGCTCGCGCACGCGCCGCGCGAAGGCGGCGTCCTTGATCGCCTCGAAGCGCTCCAGGCCGGAATTTTCCTCCAGCCTGGCCTGCGGGTAGGCGCGCAGCAGATCGTCCGCCGAGACCATGCCCTCGAACGCGGCCAGCTCGCCGCTGCGGATCTTGCTTTGCAGCGCGCCGCGCCTGACGCCGACCAGGCGTGCCGCACGCTGCAGTGTAAGAAGCCGGGGCATGCACCTTCCCGTTTGAATCTATCATAGCGAAGTACCCGCGCACGCCGTGCGCGAGGCGCTACGCCATGGATTTTCTGCCGATCTTCCTCGATGTGCGCGCGCAACCCTGCCTGGTGGTGGGCGGCGGCGAGGCGGCCGCGCGCAAGTGCGCGCTGCTGCTGCGCGCCGGTGCGCGCGTCACCGTGCTCGCGCCGGAACTGGGCGCGACGCTCCGCGCCGAGCTTGCCGCGGGCCGCATCGTGCAGCGCGCGGCGGTTTTTCGCGACGCGGACCTGGACGGGTTCGCGGTGGCGATCGCCGCCACCAGCGACGATGCGGTGAATCGCGCGGTCGCCGCCGCAGCGAAGGCGCGGCGCATCCCGGTCAACGTGGTCGACCAGCCTGCGCTGTGCTCGTTCATCCTGCCCTCCATCATCGAGCGCGCGCCGCTCACCGTGGCGGTGTCCAGCGGCGGCGCCTCGCCGGTGCTGGCGCGGCTGCTGCGTGCGCGCCTGGAGAGCCTGATCCCGGCGGGGTATGGGCGGCTGGCTGCGCTGGCCGGCGCGTTTCGGGATCGCGTCAAGGCCCGCTTCAAGCCTCAGGAACGGCGGCGCTTCTGGGAGCGCGTGCTGCAGGGCCCGATCGCCGAGCTGGTGTTCAGCGGCCGCGACGCCGACGCGCGCAAGGCGCTGCAGGCGGCGCTCGAGGACACGCGCCTCGCGTTCAGCAGCGGCGAGGTGTCGCTGATCGGCGCCGGCCCGGGCGATCCGGACCTGCTCACGTTCCGCGCGCTGCGCCTCATGCAGCAGGCCGACGTGGTGGTGTACGACCGCCTCGTGTCGCAGCCGATCCTGGACCTGGTGCGCCTGGAGGCCGAGCGCATCTATGCCGGCAAGGAGCGCGCCAAGCACACGCTGCCGCAGGAAGACATCAACCACCTGCTGGTGCGCCTGGCGCGCGAAGGCAAGCGCGTGGTGCGCCTGAAGGGCGGCGACCCGTTCATCTTCGGGCGCGGCGGCGAGGAGATCGACACGCTCGCCGCCGAAGGCATTCCTTTCCAGGTGGTGCCCGGCATCACGGCGGCGGCGGGCTGCGCGTCCTATGCCGGCATTCCGCTCACCCATCGCGATTTCGCGCAGTCCGTGGTGTTCGTGACCGGGCACCTGAAGAACGGCAGCATGGACCTGAACTGGAAGGCGCTCGCGCAGCCGCGCCAGACCATCGTCTTCTACATGGGGCTGGTCGGCGTCGAAGTTCTGTGCCGCGAGCTAACCGAGCACGGACTGCCCGCCGCCACGCCGGCTGCGCTCGTCCAGGCGGGCACCACGCCGCAGCAGCGCGTGCTGACGGGCACGCTCGAATCGCTGCCCGGACTCGTGCGCGACAGCGGGGTCAAGGCGCCTACGCTGATCATCATCGGCGAGGTGGTCACGCTGCGCGAGCGTCTAAAATGGTTCGAACCCGCGGCGTGAGACGCAGATGACGCAAGAGTTCGTGGAAGCAGGCAAGGCGGGCGAGCTGGCGCCCGGCACGATGAAGCGCGTCGACCTTCGCGGCCGGCGCATCCTGCTCGTCAACGTCGCGGGGCGCATCTGCGCTGTGGACGACACCTGCACCCACGAGGACGCGTCGCTCTCCACCGGCGTGCTCAGGGGCGAGCTGGTCAAGTGCCCGCTGCACGGCAGCCGCTTCAACGTCTGCACCGGCAAGGCGCTGGAAGAGCCGGCGGAGGTCGACCTCAGGACCTATCCGGTGCGGCTGGAGGGTGGACGCATCCTGGTCGGCATGTCCGAGGCGGGCAGGCCATGAGCGCGCCGCAGAACGCGATTCCCGCTGAACGCGCGGCGCTGATGCACTCCATCCTCAAGCGCATCGCCACCGGGCCGGAGCTGAGCAAGAACATCTCGCGCGAAGAGGCGCGCGAGGGCATGCGCCTGGTGCTCGACGGCGAGGTCAATCCGGTGCAGGCCGGCGTGTTCCTCATCGCGCTGCGTATGAAGCGCGAGACCGACGACGAGAATCTCGGCATGCTCGAAGCGATCCGCGCGGCGACCCAGCGGGCCACCGCGCCGGTGGACGAGGTGCTCGACCTGGGCGATCCCTACGACGGCTACAACCGCACGCTGCCGGCCGCGCCTTTCCTGCCGGCCGTGCTCGCCGCCTGCGGCGTGGCGACCTTTTCCCACGGCGTCGAGAGCATGGGGCCCAAGTACGGCGTCACGCACCGGCAGGTGCTGCGCGCTGCCGGCCTGCCGGTGGAACTCACGCCGGAAGAAGCCGCCGCGCGGCTTGGCGACCCTCGCATCGGCTGGGCCTACGTGGACCAGAAGGCGTTTTGCCCGAAGCTCTACGCGCTCACGGACTTGCGCACGCTGATCGTCAAGCGGCCCGCCATCACCACCGCCGAGGTGCTCGCCGGGGCGGTGCAGGGCCGGCGCAAGACGCATCTGGTCACCGGGTTTGTCCACAAACCCTATCCGCGCATCTACGCGATGCTCGCGCGCCATGCCGGCTACGACTCTGCGCTGATCGTGCGCGGGGTCGAGGGCGGCGTGATTCCCGGGCTCTCGCAGACCGGCAAGGTGTTCCACTATCACGGCGGCGGCGAGGAAACCTCCACCGAGTTCAAGCCGGCCGAGCTGGGTATCGAGCAAGCGGTGCGCGCGCCGCGCATTCCCGGAGCGACCGCCGCGAAGGCGGGCGATGAGGGCCAGGGCGAGGCGCCGTTCGATGCCGCGGCCGTGGCGAAAGCGGCCGCCGAGGCCGGCATGGCGGCGCTGGCCGGCCAGCAGGGCGCAACGCGCGACTGCCTGATCTACGGCGCAGCGCTTTGCCTGTGGCATCTCGGGCGCCATGGCTCGCTGCAGGAGGCGGCCGCGGCGGCGCGCGCCGCTCTCGATGGCGGGCAGGCGCTTCAGCATCTGCGCCAGATGGGCTAGCGCCGCGGGTGAGAGATCAGGCGAATTGATGAGCGCCTTCGCAACTCCAATACGCAGGCCGCGCCTGCCACGGGAGAATTTCGCATGAACGAAACCAACCCCGCGCAGCTCGTTCCCTACGTCACCGGCGGCGCGTTCCTCCTCGCTTTCATCTTCGGGGCGGTCGGCAACAAGACCAACTTCTGCACCATGGGCGCCGTCTCCGACTGGGTGAACATGGGCGACAAGAACCGCCTGCGGATGTGGCTGCTCGCGATCGCGGTGGCGCTCATCGGCTCGAGCGTGCTGCAGGTCGCGGGCGTGGTGGATTTGTCCAAGTCCATCTACCCGGGGCCCAACTTCACCTGGCTCTCGTACATCGTTGGCGGCTTCCTCTTTGGCGTGGGCATGACGCTGGGCTCGGGCTGCGGCTCGAAGACGCTGATCCGCATCGGCGGCGGCAATCTCAAGTCGCTGGTGGTCTACGTGTTCCTCGGCATTGCGGCGTACATGACGCTGCGGGGCCTTTTCGGCGCCTTCCGCGTGGGTGTGCTCGAGCGCGCCTCGGTCACGCTCGCGCCGGGCCAGGACCTGCCCTCGCTCCTCGCAGCGGGCACCGGCATGGCGAAGGCGAGCCTGACGGCGATCCTCGCCGCGCTCATCGGCGGTGCACTCGCGGCCTACGCCTACGCGAGCCGGGAGTTCCGCGCGAACTTCGACTACACGCTGGGCGGCGTGGTGACGGGCCTGGTGGTGGTGGGCGGCTGGTACGTGAGCGGCGTGGTGGGCTACGTCGCCGAGGATCCGCAGACGCTGCAGGAGGCCTTCGTCGCCACCAACTCCGGGCGCATGGAGTCGTTCTCCTTCGTCGGCCCGCTCGCCTACTCGCTCGAATACCTGATGTTCTGGACCGACAAGTCGAAGATCGTCACCTACGGCATCGCCTCGGCGCTCGGCGTGATCGCGGGCTCGGCCGCCTACGCGCTCGCCACGCGCAGCTTCCGCTGGGAGGGCTTCCGCGATGCCGAGGACACGGCCAACCACGTGGTGGGCGGGATCCTCATGGGCTTCGGCGGCATCACGGCGCTGGGCTGCACCATCGGCCAGGCGATCACTGGAATCTCCACGCTGGCGCTCGGCTCGATCATCACTTTTGTCGCGATCGTCGCCGGCTCGGCGCTGACGATGAAGTACCAGTACTGGCGCATGGGCGGCTGAGGCGCGCGCCGCCCGCCGCTCGCTTCCTCTGAAAGGAACCAAGGCATGACCAGACTCAAGCCAATCCTCGCGCTTTGCGCGTTCGCGCTGCTGCCGCTCGCGGCCCAGGCGCAGCAGGGCAGCCATTCGATCAAGCTGCTCACGCCCGAGTCGGCGCTCAAGGCCGCGCAGGCGGCGCTGAAGAAATGCCGCGACAACGGCTTCCAGGTCACGGTGGCGGTCGGGGATCGCATGGGTGTCACGCAGGCGCTCGTGCGCGACCGCTTTGCGGGGCCGCACACCGTGGACATGGCGCGCGCGAAGGCCTACACGGCCGTGAGCTTCCGCACCAATACCACCGACATGGTCGAGGCTACGCAGCCGGGTAAGCCGCAAAGCGGCATACGCCACCTGCCGGGCGTGGCCGTCGTGGGCGGCGGGCTGCTGATCGAAGCGGGCGGAGCGCTGCTCGGCGCGATCGGGGTCTCTGGCGCGCCGGACGGCAAGGCGGACGACCTCTGCGCCGCCGCGGGCATCGCCGCGATCCGCGACGACCTCGAGTTCTGAGTTGGAGATTGCAGCGAAAGCGCGGCCGGGCTCGCGCGCGGCCGCGCCTGTGGTGATGGCGATTGCGCCCGCTTAGTTGGGCAGCACGACGGTGTCGATCACGTGGATCACGCCGTTGTCGGCCATGATGTCGGTCATGGTCACCTTGGCGTTGTCCACCATTACGGCGCCGCCCTCGGCACGCACCTTGAGCGACTGACCCTGCACGGTTTTCACGTCGCCGGGCCTCACCTGTGCCGCAGTCACTTTGCCGGGGACCACGTGGTAGGTCAGGATCTGGGCCAGCTTCTGCTTGTCGGCGAGCAGCGCCTCCAGCGTGCCCGCGGGCAGCTTGGCGAAGGCTGCGTCGGTCGGCGCAAACACCGTGAACGGGCCCTTGCTCTTGAGGGTGTCGACCAGCCCGGCGGCCTGCACGGCCTTCACCAGCGTAGTGAACTGGCCGGCGGACACTGCGGTGTCGACGATGTCGGCCGCGGCCGCGAGGCCGGATGCCGCCGCGAGCGCGCCCGCGGCAATGAACTGCTTCATGACTTTCATGTATCGCTCCTTGAGGGGTGGTGGTTTGGAACCGGTGACGCCGGATTGGCGGTCACTGCGTGTCTGACGCTTTGTCCAAGACACGGGTTTCACAAATAAACCTGAAACCTGGCCCCTGCTCGCACAATCGCATGGGGTTTCGCTCGCGTGGGGTAAGCTCAGGCGGCGATGCTGGAGGCCGATGCCGATGCAGGGTTGGTGCGACTCGCACAATCCGGGGACGCGCGCGCGTTCGAGGCGCTGGTGGTCAAGTACCAGCGGCGCATCGCGCGCCACGTGGCCCGCTACGTCAAGCGCGCAGGCGACGTGGAGGACGTAGTGCAGGAGGCATTCATCCGCGCCTACCGCGGCCTGGGCTCGTTCCGCGGCGAGAGCGCCTTCTACAGCTGGCTGTATCGCATCGCGACCAACAGCGCGCTCGGGTTTCTCAAGCGTTCGCCCGGTCCGGTCGTACTGCAGGAGGACCTCAGGGACGAAGGCGACGAGCGCGGCGATGGGCCCTTCGAGCCCGGGGTCAGCGACGGCGAGGACCCGGAGCGGTTGCTCCTCGCCAAGCAGATCTCCGGCGCCGTGGACAAGGCATTGGCGCGGCTGCAGCCGGAGCTGGCGCAGGCGCTGCTGCTCTACGAAGTCGAGGGCAAGACCTACAAGGAGATCGCGCAGATGCTCGCGGTGCCCATCGGCACGGTGCGCACGCGCATCTTTCGCGCGCGCGAGTTCATCGCGCAGCGGCTCGAGCCCGTGGTGGGACACCAACGCCCGAGGAGATGGTGAACACGACGCTCAAGGTTTCCCTGCTGCTGGACGGCGAGCTCGAGCCGCAGGAGGTGGCGCCGAGCCTGGCGCAGGTCGCCGCCGATGCCGGCCTGCGCGACCGCTTCACGCTGTACGGCCTGGCGGGAGACGCGCTGCGCGGCAACGGCACGCCCGATGACGGCTTCAGCCGGCGCATTTTCGAGCGCATGCGCCGCGAGGGCGTGGCGATCGAGCCCGGCTTCGATCCGCTGGCCGGCTAGGGAGCCGTCGCCCCGACACCGCCGGCTCGCGCGAGGCGATGCAGCAACGCCCCGCGTGAGCCTGCGGCCTGCGCCTAGAACTTGTAGCCGATGCCGATGCCGTACACCAGCGGATCGATATCCACGCCGCCGCTTGCGGCTCCTGACGCATCGGTGCTGATCCACACCTTCTTCAGGTCGACGTTCAGCATCCACTTGTCGGCGAACGCCCAGTCCAGACCCGCCTGCACCACCGGGCCGAAGCTGCTGCTGTCGAGGGTGACCGCACCGCCGAGAATGTTGGTGTCGCTGAAGCTCGTGTAGTTCACGCCCGCGCCGACGTATGGCCGGAACTTGCCGTTGGGCGCGAAGTGGTATTGCGCGGTGATGTTGATCGGGAGAATTGTCGTGCTGCCGATCTTCGCGCCGCTCAGCGTGATGTCGTGCTCGGCCGTCGTGATGCCGACGTCGAGTGCCCACTGCGGTCTGAGGAAGTACGTCAGGCCGATCTCGCCGGTTGCCTTGTCGTCGACGTCGAGGCCGGCAATGTCGCTCGATGCGTCGGGACTGATGCTGATGGCCCTGAGCCTGAGTAAGAGGTCGCCTTCAGCCGCATTGACCGACGGCGCGACGCCTGCGATCGCCAGCATGGCGAGCGCGGCGGCAACGGATTTCTTCATTTCGGTATCTCCTTGAACGGGTTTGGTTGGGATCGGGTTCCCCGGGGCTGCTAGTCCCGGCAGGCCGCCGTGGGAGGGAGCGCAGTCCTGCGACACGCGCGCCGACCCTTGGGCGGTCACCGCGGGTCTGATGATTTGTCCAACCCGCGAGTTCCACGATGATTCCTGGAACTTGCCCCCACCCTCGCCAGTCCCATGGTGCTTTGCCGCGCGCGCCGAGCACTTCTCGCGATTCGAGCCGGGCTTCGATCGGGCGGCCGGCCAGGCAGTAGTCGCGGCAGGTGGGCGACGGTAGAATCCGGGCCTTCGCAGATTCCTTCCCTGAACAGCGCGAGAGAACACCCGATGGACAAGGCCCTGCTTTCCAAGACCGCCGCCGCGATGGTCGCGCGCGGCAAAGGCGTGCTCGCCGCGGACGAGTCGAGCGGCACCTGCGAGAAGCGCTTCAAGTCGGTGGGCGTGGAGTGCACCGAGGAGAACCGGCGCACCTACCGCGGGCTGCTGTTCACCACGCCGGGCGTGGAGCAGTACGTCTCGGGCGTCATTCTCTTTGACGAAACCCTGCGCCAGAAGACGAACGACGGAGTGCTGTTCCCCGACTACCTCGCCCGCAAGGGGATCCTGCCGGGCATCAAGGTGGACAAGGGCGCGATGGATCTCGCGCTGTGTCCGGGCGAGAAGGTGACCGAGGGGCTCGACGGCCTGCGGCCGCGCCTGGCGGAGTACTTCAAGCTCGGCGCGCGCTTCGCCAAGTGGCGCGCGGTGATCACCATCGGCGAGGGTATCCCCAGCCACACCTGCCTCTACGCCAACGCGCACGCGCTCGCGCGCTATGCGGCGCTCTGCCAGGAAGCCTCCATCGTGCCGATGATCGAGCCCGAAGTGCTGCTCGACGGCAATCACACGGTCGAGCGCTGCGAAGAGGTGACCGAGGCCACGTTGCGCGCCACCTACGCGGCGATGGCGGCGCACAACGTCTCGCTCGAGCACCTGATCCTCAAGACGAGCATGGTGGTCTCGGGCAAGGAATGCCCGCGCCAGGCGAACGTGGACGAAGTCGCCGAGCGCACCGTGCGCGTCCTGAAGCGCACCGTGCCCGCCGCGCAGCCGGGCATCGTGTTTCTCTCCGGCGGCCAGTCGGACGAGGCGGCGACCGCGCACCTGAATGCCATGGCGGCGATGAAAGGCCTGCCCTGGCCGCTGACGTTCTCGTATTCGCGCGCGCTGCAGAACCCGGCGCTCAAGACCTGGCGCGGCCAGGCCTCGAACGCCGCCGCGGCGCAGAAGGCCTTCCACCACCGCGCGCACATGAACGGCCTCGCCGCGCAGGGCAAGTGGAAGCCCGAACTGGAGAAAAAGGCCGCCTAGAAATCGGGGTCAGGGCCGAATTATTTTTCGCAGAAATAATTCGGCCCTGACCCCAATTTCGACCCCAATTTCGTGACTATGGACGCTCTTTACGAATCTTCCCTCAAGAGCTTGCCGCGCCTCGGGCGCGGCAAGGTGCGCGACATCTATGGCGTGGGCGACGACAAGATGCTGATCGTGGTGAGCGACCGGCTCTCGGCGTTCGACGTGGTGCTGCCCGATCCGATTCCCGACAAGGGGCGCGTGCTCAACGAGATGGCCAATTTCTGGTTCGGCAAGCTCGGCCACATCGTGCCCAACCAGCTCACCGGCATCGACCCGCAGACCGTGGTGCAGGGGCAGGACGAGAAAGCGCAGGTCAGCGGGCGCTCGATCGTCGTGAAGAAGTTGAAGCCGCTGTCGATCGAGGCCGTGGTGCGCGGCTACATCATCGGCTCGGGCTGGAAGGACTACCAGAAGACCGGGAGGATCTGCGGCATCGAGCTGCCGAAAGGCCTCAAGCAGGCACAGAAGCTCCCGCAGCCGATCTTCACGCCGGCCACCAAGGCGGCGTCGGGCCACGACGAGAACATCTCCTTCGAGGAGACCGTGAAACTCATCGGCAAGGACCTCGCCGAGAGGGTGCGCGACATCTCCATTCGCCTGTACAAGGAAGCCTCCGAGTTTGCGGCGACCAAGGGCATCATCATCGCCGACACCAAGTTCGAGTTCGGTACCGACGCCAAGGGCAACCTCGTGCTGATCGACGAGGTGCTGACGGCGGATTCCTCGCGCTTCTGGCCGGCGGACTCCTACCAGGTGGGCGTGAGCCCGCCTTCCTTCGACAAGCAGTACGTGCGCGACTACCTCGAGACGCTCGACTGGGACAAGACGCCGCCGGCGCCCAAGCTCCCGGCGGAGGTCATCGCCAAGACCTCGCAGAAATACCGCGAGGCGCTCGAGCGGCTCACCGGGAGGAAGCTCGCATGATCGGCATCGTGATGGGGTCCACCTCGGACTGGGAGACCATGAAGCCGGCCGCGAAGATGCTGGAGGACTTCGGCGTCGCCTTCGAGGCGAAGGCGATGTCGGCGCACCGCACGCCGCACGAAGTGGCCGCCTGGGCCGAGGGCGCGGCCGCGCGCGGCATGAAGGCAATCATCGCGGCGGCAGGCGGCGCGGCGCACCTCGCCGGGGTCGTGGCGGCGCACACCACGCTGCCCGTGCTCGGCGTGCCGATGCCCTCCAAGCACCTGCAGGGCCTGGATTCGCTGCTCTCGACCGTGCAGATGCCCAAAGGCATCCCGGTGGCAACCTTCGCGATCGGCGAGGCGGGCGCGGCGAACGCGGCGCTGTTCGCGGTCGCGATCCTCGCCGTCACCGACAAGGCGATCGCCAGGAAGCTGCACGACTTCCGCGCGAAACAGACCGAAGCCGTCCTCAAGGCCGCGCCACTCAAGCTGTGAGCCCCGAAGTCCAGCGCGCCGCGGCAATACTCAAGCGCGGCGGGCTGGTCGCGTTTCCCACGGAAACCGTCTACGGCCTGGGCGCCGATGCCTCGAGCAGGGAGGCGGTGGCGCGCCTCTACGCGGCGAAGCGCCGGCCCGCGGACCATCCGGTGATCGTGCACTTCGCGAGCGCGCAGGCCGCCTTCGAGTGGGCGAGGGACATTCCGCCGGCCGCACGCAGGCTCGGAGAACGTTTCTGGCCCGGACCGCTCACCATGATCCTCAAGCGCTCTTCCCGCGCCGGCGACTTCGTCACCGGTGGCCAGGACACCGTGGGCCTGCGCGTGCCCGCGCACGCCACCGCGCACGACATGCTCGCCGCCTTTGGCGGCGGCGTCGCGGCCCCTTCCGCGAACCGCTTCGGCCAGGTCTCGCCCACGACCGCCGCGCACGTGCGCGAGGACCTGGGCGCGGACGTGGACCTCGTGCTGGACGGCGGCCCGAGCGAGGTGGGCATCGAGTCGACCATCGTGGACCTGTCCGGCGCGCAGCCCGTGCTGCTGCGTCCGGGCGTCATCTCCGCGGCGATGCTGGCGGAGGCGCTCGGCGCGCCGATCGCTTCGCGGCGGGAGGATGCCCCGCGCCATTCGGGCGGACTCGAGCGCCATTACGCGCCGAGGACCCCGGCGAAGCTCGTTCCCACCCACGAGCTCGACCAGCAGATCGCGCGGCTGCAAGACAAGGTAGCGGTGCTCGCCTTCTCGCGCCCCGACGAGCGCGTGGATTTCTGGCTGCGCATGCCGCGCGAGCCCGCGGCCTACGCGCGCAAGCTCTACGCAGCGCTGCGGGAGTTGGACGGCGCGCACTGTGAGATGATCCTCATCGAAGCGCCGCCCGAAACCCCGGAATGGGCCGGGGTCAGGGATCGCCTGGTGCGCGCGACAACATGAAACGCCTGCTGATTCTCTTGCTCTGCGTGCAGCTCGCGGGCTGCGCCCACAGCGCGGCTACGGTCTCTACGAGCACTGCCGCGGCTGGCTCCGTGACTGCGGGATCCACCGCGGTGGGCGCGCAGGTCACAGCGGCGAGCAGCGGCGCCGGCGCGATCGCGCTGTTCGCACTCGCCGCGGCGATGATGGCGCGCGCGAGCACCGAATCGGCGAGCGGCACCACCACCTACAGTGCAAATCCGTTTGCCGCCATCGACGGCGCGTCGCCCTCGCGCCGTCCGCCCGAGCTTGACGCCAGCCGCCGCGTGCACGAGCAGGACTGCACCAAGCCGATCGCGGACTGGTCGGCGAACCTGAAGTGCCGCTAGCCTGCTCGCACTCCATTCCGGCATGAACCGCATTCTCCATGTGCTCGCAGGCCTGGCCGTGCTATTGCCGGTGCTGCTGGTGCCCCGCGCCGCGGCTGCGCAGGACGTGCAGCGACAGCGTGCGGCGGTCGTCATCGCCAACCGCACGGTCATCGAGCTGCGCGGCCCGATCGCCGGCTACTCGGCCGAGGAGCGCGCGCAGGGCTCCGTTGCGCGCATCGAGGCAGCGCTCGAGGCAGACCCCAAGGCCGAGGTTTCCTTCGGCGACCACGAGGGCGGCACGCGCGTGCGCGTGGCCGGCCGCCATGCCTTCGTCGTCACCAGGATCGACATCGACGAGGCGGCGGGCGAGACCACGCAGCTCGTGGCGGCCGAGGCGGCCAAGCGCCTGGAGCGCGCCATCCTCGAATGGCGCGAGCAGCGCTCGCCGCGCTACCTCGCGACGGCGGCGGGCCTGGCGGCCGCGGCCACGCTGCTCTACGGCGCGCTGCTCTGG
This sequence comes from Burkholderiales bacterium, assembly GCA_035718125.1. GTDB lineage: Bacteria > Pseudomonadota > Gammaproteobacteria > Burkholderiales > SG8-39 > JAABQT01. Next base: position 19,486 of record DASTHP010000092.1, read on the forward strand.
CTGCTCTACCGCGTGAACCGCTGGGCTGGCCTGCGCGCGGCGGTGGCGGCCGAGTCGCGCGCGCGCAAGCTGAACCTGCGCGGGGTCAACCGCCTGGCCAGCCGCGCCGTGACGACGCTCGCCTGGCTGCTCGCCCTCGCACTCACCACGGCGTGGCTCACCTTCGTGCTCGAGCGCTTCCCCTTCACGCGCGCCTGGGGCGAGCGCTTGGAGCTGAACCTGCTCGACCTCGCGAGGCAGGTGCTGATGGCGGTCGTCGGCGCGGCGCCGGGGCTGGTGGTGGTCGCCATCATCTTCGTCGTGACCAAGGCGGTCATCGGCCTGGGCCGGGCGTTCTTCGACCGCGTCGAGGGCGGGCAGATCCAGGTCAAGTGGCTGAGCGAGGACACGGTGCGGCCGACGCGGCGCATCTTCGCGTTCGTCGCCTGGCTCTTCGCGCTGGCGATGGCCTACCCCTACCTGCCGGGCGCCAGTACCGACGCCTTCAAGGGCGTCTCCGTGCTTGTCGGTCTGATGATCTCGCTCGGGGGCGCGAGCGTCATCGGCCAGGCCTTCAGCGGCATGACCCTCATGTACTCGCGCGTGTTCCGCACCGGCGACTATGTGCGCATCGGCGACATCGAGGGCACGGTGATCGAGCTGGGCATGTTCACCACGCACCTGCGCACCGGGCTGGGCGAGGAGGTCACGCTGTCCAATTCCGCCGTCATGGCGGCGACGACGAAGAACTACTCGCGCGCCGTGCCGGGGACCGGCTACGTCGTGGATACCGTGGTCACCATCGGCTATGGCACGCCGTGGCGGCAGGTGGAAGCGATGCTGCTCGAGGCGGCGCGGCGCACGCAGGACATCGCGCAGAGTCCCGCCCCGATGGTGCGGCAGACGGCGCTCGCGGACTACTACGTCGAGTACCGGCTGGTCGCCTACACGCCGCTGCAGAAGCCCGCACCGCGCGTGGAGGTGCTGCACCGGCTGCACGGCAACATCCAGGACGTGTTCAACGAGTACGGCGTGCAGATCATGTCGCCGCACTACGTGCTCGACCCGAAGGCCCCGCAGGTGGTGCCGAAGGACCAGTGGTTCGCGGCGCCGGCGCAGGCGCCCAAGGAGAAGTGAGCCGACGCGCGGCCATGACGCCGCCGGCGCAGGACCAGGAGGGCGCAATGGCCGGGAAGCCGCAGGCGCCGAAGTCGGTCGGCGAGATCGACACCTTCATCACCATGCTGGCGGCGGCGTGCTCGGACGCGAGCGTGCATGCGCGCCTGGAGCGCCTGCTGTCCATGCCCGATGCGCGGCGGCAGGAGGTGGTGCATGCCTGGGTGCGCGACCTGCTCGTCGCGGAGGCACCGCGCGACTTCGTGCAGGCGATTGCCTGCCTTCTCGACGACCGCGTCGCCGAGAAGGCGTACGAGGTCATCTTCCAGTGCCGCAGGGGGGGCTAGGGATGCACGCGGACTACAAGGCTTTGGAGCAGGTGGAGTTCGATGCCAGCGCCGACTTGTGGCGCGCGGCGCCGGCAGAGGTGCGCGCCGCGCAAGCCATCGAGCTGCGCGAGATCTCGGGCGCGCAATGCATGACGAGCCGCGGCATCGAGCCGCCGGCGCTCTTCCGGCGCGCGGTGGGGCTCGGCGTGGTGCGCGAGGCAAGTGAGGCGGACCTGGAGGCCGTGCTTGCGCACATGGGCGCGCGCGGCCTGCGCTATTGCGTGCCGGTCGCAGCGTCGTACCAGACTTCCGCGCTCGGCGCATGGCTCGAGCGCCGCGGCTTCACGCGCGGCTACGCGTGGATGAAGTTCTCGCGCCCCTGCGACGCCTCGTTCAAGGCGGCGACCGACCTCGAGATTCGCGTCGTCGGCCGCGAGCACGGCGCCGACTTCGGCCGCGTGGTCGCCGAGGGCTTCGGGCTTCCAGCCGCGATCGCGTCCTGGGTGAGCGCGCTGCCCGGGCGACCGCACTGGCTCTGCGTGATGGCTTTCGCGGGATCCGCGCCGGCGGCGGCGGGGGCGGCGTACGTGAGTGGCGAGTACGCCTGGCTCGGCTTCGGCGCGACGCAGCCCGCGTTCCGCCGCCACGGCGCGCAGAACGCCCTGCTTGCGCGCCGGCTCACCGAGGCGGCGTCGCGCGGCGCGCGCATCGCCGTGACGGAAACGGGCGAGCGCCTGCCCGACAAGCCGAGCAACTCCTACCGCAATATCCTGCGCGCGGGCTTCCACGAGCGGTACCTGCGGCACAACTACCTGTCGCCATCAGCGGTGGCGTGAGTTTCAAGCTGAGGCTGCATCCCCAGTTTTCGGGATGCCTTCGCCCGAATGCCGCTGCTAGGATTTGCCGCCATGCGCGCTGGCAGTCCCACGAGACCCTTCGTCCCGTATGCGCTTGCTGTCGCCCTCCTCGCGGCGTGCGCCGAGATTCCCTCCGGCCCCATGCCGCTCGATCTGGCGACGGTCCAGGCCGGATACGGCAGGGCATTCGGCAGCGTCGAGTACGTGGAGGATGGCAGAAGCTGGGACAACACCGCGCCCGGCTCCGGGCAACTCACGCTCTTTGTCCGCGCGGCCCGTTCGGGCGAGATGCACCAGATGGACATCGAGCGTGACGGCCACTTCGTGTGGGGCCTCAAGCCCGATGACTACGCGATCCTCGGCTTCCGTGCCGCGCGGGCAACGTCTCCGGGCACCCAGACGTCTACCGGCCGCATCATGGCGACATTTGCCATCGCCGAAGCGGGGCAGGCGGTCTATGTCGGCCAGCTGCGCATCCGCATGGCGCGTGGCCGCTACGACTTCGGCGTCGAGGACAGGTACGACGCGGGGGACCTGTCCCGCTTCGAGGCCCAGCTCGACGCGGGAAGGTTTCGAGCCGTCAGAGGGCTGATGGGACTCGAGCCGCGCGTCGGCAGCTACACGCGCGTCACTGGTATCTGCGCCGGTGGCTGGGGCATCACCTGCACGAAGGAGCTCCAAGGCGTAGAGCCGCTCTCGCCGCCCGGGGCGGCCAACGGCTTCCCCGTGGGTCCGATCCTCACGCCGCTCCTGGAATGGAAGCGCTCGAGCCGCTCCGACGTGACCTACGACGTCGTGGTCTACGAGTCGCACAGTCTCTTTCCTCTGCCAGGGCCGTCTGCGCACAGCCACCGGATGCGCGGGGCGCTCGTCGCCTACAAGGAAGGACTCGCCGAGCCGCGGTTTGCGCCCACGAGCGGACTGCAGCGGGGCAGAACCTACGAATGGTCCGTTCGCGTGCGCGACGGCGAAGCGGTTTCGAGCTGGTCCACAACGAGCTATTCGGTGGAAATCCTTATCGCGGGGTCACGGGGGTCTGGTCACTACTTCGGTTTCGCGACGCCACAGTAGCTAGGCGCGCTGCGGCCCGGCTTTTCCGTCTTCCACGACGAACGTCGCCAGCGTATGGCACGTCGCATCGCGCGACTGCACCGACTCCATCGCGCGCAGGTCCACCTGCATCCTCCCCGGCGTGACCTCTACGCGCGTGTAGCCGCGGTAGCGGCTGTCCATCAGCTTCATGTGCGGGTTGTCGGGCAGGTACTGGTTCAGGCGCTCCTGCGGCCAGGCCTGCGAGGTGATGGAGGTCCCTACGAACTCGCTTGCCAC
>DASTHP010000093.1:0-2840 GCA_035718125.1 Burkholderiales bacterium
CGCGGTGCGCCACACGGCGAAGAAGATCGCCAAGTTCCGCGACCTGATCGCCTGGTTCTTCACCTTCGGCCTGGTGGGCCTGGGCATGCAGATCACCATGGCCTCGATCAAGCAGGCGGGCGGGCAGCCGCTGGTGGTGGGTAGCATCGTGGGCGTCATCAAGGCGCTCGGCTCGCTGGTCGTGGTGTGGCTGCTGGTCGCCGAAACCGTCTGAACACGGGAGACAAACATGGCTGATCTCAAATTCGATCGCGGCTCCGCCCTTACCGTATTCAAGAGCGACCGGCACGAGGACTTCATGGCGCTGGTGATCTCGCTGGTCATCGCGCTGCTGGTCTACGTGTTCGTCTAGCGCGTCGCGCTGCCCGCCTACCGCCACATCCTGCTGGCGAGCCACGGCACCGCCGGGGCGCGCGCAGCCGAGCGTGCCGCGCTCGAGCTCGCCGCGCCCGGCGGCCGCCTGTCGCAGCTCGTCGTCGTGCCCGACTTCTGGAAGGGCATGATGGGCGACGACTGGCTCAACAACGCCTCCACGCGCGATGACTACGGCCGGCACGTCGAGCAGCAGCTGGAGCGCGAGATCGAGGTGGAAGTGGCGCGCGTGCGCGAGCGCGCAGCCGAGATCGGGCTGCGCTACGAGCGACGCGTGATCCTCGGCAAGCCCGCCGAGTGCCTGCTCGAGGCAGCGGCGAGCATCAAGCCGGATCTGGTGGTGATCGGCTCGCCGCGCCCCGCGGGTGTGCGCGGCCTGCGCTCGCGCATGCAGTTGGAGACGCTGGTGCGCGCCCTCGCGGCCCCGCTGCTGATCGTGCCCTATCCCGCATGACCGGGGCCGGCGCGCCGCCCGCCGCGGACGCCGCCTGGGTGGTGCTGGACACGCCGCTCGAGCCTGCTGCGCTGGCGGCCTTCTGCGCCGACGTCGAGCGGCTCTACCGCATCAACCCCTTCCTCGAATTCGCGTCCTGGACGCAGGATGCGCCCGACCGCTTCCGCGCCGAAGTCCTGAACCACAGCAATGGCAAGCGTGCAGAGATTCGCGCGAGCGTCGCGCACGCGCCGGACGGCGCCCTGCGCGTGGACTACGCGGAGGGCCTGAAGCGATCCACGCGTTTCGAGATCGCCCCCGCGCCCGCGGGCAGCCGGCTCACCATCACCGACTCCTACGGCGCGGCTGCCCAGGAACAGGCCGCCGAGGTCGATCGCAGCCTGCACGCGTGGGGCGTGGCGCTCAAGTCGCACCTCGAGCGCGACCGGCGCTGGGGCTGGCTGCCGCTCTACCGGACGGCCGTCGAGCGCGTGTGGCTGCCGATGAAGCCTTCGGCGCGGCGGATCACCTTCCTGGTCCTGGTGATCGCCATCGCGGACATCGCCCTGATCGCGCTCGGCTTCGCGATCTACTGGCTCGAGTATGCGCGCTGACCTCGCGGCGGCGCCGGCCATGCCGCGCGCCAGCGCGGCCGGCCGGGAACTTTGCTAGGGCCGAACGACCGCCCAGCCCTGGCGCTGCCGCTCGACGATGTGGATCACGCCCGCATCGACGTAGGTGACGTTGTCGAGCATGACGTTCCGCGTCAGCTTGAAGCGGCCCATCGAGTTCTCGCAGGCGATCATCTTGGCGTCGCCGTTCTTAATGGCCGCGCGTATGCGGTTCGCCACGACGGCGTCGTCCTTCAGCATCTGGATGCCGGGCCCGAAAGCGACCACCTCGATCTCGGCGTCGACCTTGTTCTTGGCGTAGTTCGCCTTGAGGTTCTCGACGACGTTGAACGCGAGATTCCAGACCTTGGGATCGCCGTCGCTTACCTGCAGCACCACACGCTCCTTGGCGCCACCCATGCCCGTGCCCGTCCCGGCGCAGCCGGCGAGCAGCGCCGCGGCGGCGAGGGTTGCCAGCATGAAGGCCCGTCTCGTTGTCTGACTTGTCATGTCTCTCCTCCCTGAGTGGACTTGCTTATATTGGACCGTCAGCGCGCGCCCGCGCCGGCGCGCGCGCTCCCGGCGCCGCCCGCGTCGAGCGACGCGTAGTAGGCGCGCAGCACTTCGAGCACCTCGGGCCGGCTGAATTCCAGCGGCACGGGGCTGCCCTCGCCGAGCCACTTGCGCAGCTGCGTGCCTGAGACCTGCAGGCGGTCGGCGTCGGAGTGCGCGCAGGTGCGCCCCGAGGCCATGCCGCCGCACTTGTAGCACCAGAAGGTGACGTCCATCTTGAGCGGCTGCGTCTCGAGGGCATCCTGCGGGATCTCGTCGAAGATCCTGTGCGCATCGAACGGCCCGTAGTAGCTGCCCACGCCGGCATGGTCGCGGCCGACGATCTGGTGCGAGCAGCCGTAGTTCTGGCGAAAGAGCGCATGCAACAGCGCCTCGCGCGGGCCGGCGTAGCGCATGTCGAGCGGGTAGCCCGCCTGCACCACGGTGCCCGGGCGGAAGTACTTCTCCATCAGCACGCCGATCGCGCGCGTGCGCACCTCGGCGGGGATGTCGCCCGCCTTGAGCGCGCCGAGCAGCGAGTGCACCAGCACGCCATCGCAGGTCTCGATCGCCACCTTGGCGAGGTATTCGTGCGAGCGGTGCATCGGGTTGCGCGTCTGGAAGGCGGCGACGCGCGACCAGCCCAGCCGCTCGAACTCCGCGCGCGTCTCCGCGGGCGTCATGAAGAGGGCCCCGTACTTCGCCTTGAAGCCGCCGTCGGAGAGCACCTTCACCGGGCCGGCGAGGTTGACGTCGCCCTGCTGCATCACCAGCTTCACGCCCGGGTGCGCGGCATCGGTGGTCCTGAACACCGACATGCACTCGTGCGCCTTGTCGATGCGGTACTTCTCGCTGACGCGCATCGTGGCGAG